>NZ_JBHTBJ010000010.1:0-228948 GCF_042664765.1 Paractinoplanes rhizophilus
CCTGGTCCGTGCCGGCGCCCGCTTCGAACGCGGCAAACTCGTCGAACGCCCCGCCACCGAGCAGCGCATCACCGAGACCGCAGCCGCCTGATCAAGATTTCTCATCCACAAGTCTTGACTATTGCTCCCGATGTTGGTGTTGTGCCAGATCACGGCGGCGAGAGCGAGCAGGCGTTGACCGATGCGGGCGAACAGTCCGTCATGGCGGCGGGCTCCGTGTCGTTCCAGGGAGAGCTGGCCTTTCAGGCTTTGGAAGATCGACTCGATCCATTGCCGGGCCCGGAGCAGGGCTTTCTCCGCCGGGGTCCGTGGTGTGTCGGCCTTGGCGTTGGCGCGTTTCGGGCGGACGAGGTGGATGTTGTGCAGGTCGCAGAACTGGTCGAACTCGGGGCTGGCGAAGCCACGGTCGGCCAGGATGACCTGCCCTGTGGTGATCAGGTGGTGGTCGGCCTCGATCAGGGCGGCCATCACTTCCCGTTCGTCGAGTTTCGGGTAGGCCAGGCACCACAGCACGGGCATGCCCTCGGCGGTCGCGAGCAGGTACAGGCGCATGCCCCAGAAGTAGCGGGAGTGTGACGCGCTGTAGCCGTAGCCGGCATGTCCGGCCAGATCGGAGCGTTTCGCGGTCTCGCGGGAGGTGCCGCACGGTATCGGGGTGGAGTCGATCAACCGCAGGATCGGGGCACTCGAAAGGGTGACCTGGGCCAGGGCGCGCAGCACGGTAGCGACCAACTGTCCGCTGCCACGGACTCGTTTGCCGTAGCCGGAGGCGGTCGGCAGGTACGGAAAAGCGTCGCGCAGATGGGTGCCGGCCCAGCGGATCCAGTGCCGTTCACGAGGGAATTCGAACAGCACCTGGGTGATCATCAGGCAGATCAGCTCGGCGTCGGACAACTGCCGGGCTCGTCCGGGTCCACGCCGACGCGGGACCAGGTGATCATCGACGAAGACGTACAGTGCGGTGAGAAGGGTGTTGATGTCAGCTGTCACGAGCAGACAACGACACCCTTCCCTGTTTCGATACGCCTGAGCACCCGCACGCACGCCCACCAGCCAGGATTTAGGACTCAATCATCTAGAGGGGCGGGGGCGGTGGGTCGTCGTCGACCGCGAAGAGCATGGGATGTAGCGGCAAGTAGGCGTCTCGCTGGCGGCACAGGGCCGGCGGGAGCAGCGACGAGCGGTGTTCCGGATGTTCGGCGCAGTGGCGCATGGCCCGGGACACCGCGTCCGGGTGGTGCCGGCCGCCGCCGTACTCGCCGCAGGTCTCGCAGTCCCAGCGCCAGAAGGGCTGGCCCTCCTCGGAGAAGTGGCGACGGATCCGCAGCGGCGGGCCCGCCTCCCGCTGGGCCGCCGCCAGGATCGCGGGCATCTGGACGGCGGACGGCGGCCCGCCGATGATCTGTGCGAGCGCGTTGCTGGTCGACACGGCCCACCTCCCGTACTCGTGAGAGCCGGAAGCCAGTAAACCGAGATTTAGCGGTCGAGTGGGGCTTTTGCCGGAATTTCCCACCCGCGGCGCGGGGCCCGGCTGCCGGTGATCTGGTCGCGGCTGCGATAGACGATGTACGGCCGGGTGAGGTAGCCGACCGGGGCCGAGAACACGTGCACGAGCCGGCTGAACGGCCAGAACGCGAAGAGGATCCAGGCCGCGATCGCGTGCAGCCGGAAACCGATCGGCGCCGACATGATCAGATTGCTGTCCGGCTGGAAGTAGAAGATCGACCGGAACCAGGGCGACACGGTCAGCCGGTAGTCGTGCGGGTGCCCGGTGAGGTTGCCAAGCACGGTGGCGCCGAGGCCGAGCACGATGGTGCCGATCAGCAGCACGTACATGATCTTGTCGTTGCGGGTGGTGGCCGAGAAGACCGGGCCGACCGTGCGCCGGCGGTAGATCAGGATCGCGGCGCCGGCCAGCGTCATGAAGCCGGCCACGCCGCCCAGCGCGACCGCGACCGCGTGGTAGGCCGTCTCGCTGACGCCGACCGCGTCGGTCCACGACTCCGGGATCACCAGGCCGCCGATGTGGCCGAGCGCGACCAGCAGGATGCCGAAGTGGAACAGCGGGCTGCCGATCCGCAGCAGCCTGCGCTCGTAGAGCTGGGACGAGCGGGTGGTCCAGCCGAACTTGTCGTAGCGGTACCGCCACACGTGCCCGCCGATGAAGATCGCGATCGACACGTACGGGAGGACGACGAACAGTAGGGTGGCGGTCATCGCTTCGCTCCAAAGGGCTCGAGTCCGACGCGCTCGGCGGGTGGCCCGCCCGCGGCCAGCCGGGTGACGGCCGCCCGCTGGTGGGTGGGGATCGGGGGCAACGTGGCGGCCACCGAGTCGAGAACGCCGGCCCACGGCGAGCCGGCGTCGTGCAGCGCGAGGCGCAGCAGCTCCAGGCCCGAGCGGTGCTCGATCAGCAGGCCGGGATCGTCCATCGCCGACGCGAACTCGAGCACGACGCAGAGGTGATCCGGGAGCTCCGCGGAGCTGAGGGTCAGGCCGGCCGCCGCGTACGTCTGCTTGAGCTCCAGCAGCGCCATCCCGCGATTGCGGGTGTCGCCGTGCGCGTAGTACGTCAGGAACAGGCAGCACCGCTTGCGGTGGTCGAAGGTGGCCACGTAATCCTCGGCCAGCTTGCCGGGCGGGGTGGCCCGCACGTGGTCGAGGAAGCACAGCAGCGGCTCGCCGACCGGCGCGGGCAAGGAAGAAGCCGCGGCGGAGAGCAGATCCAGCCGGTCCAGCAGAGCCGCGTCGGGGTATCCGATCATCAGGGACTGGCATTGCCAGGCGCGGGCGCTCACGGCTTCGGCTCGATCTCGGCCGCCGGGTCGCCGCCGTCCGCGCCCCGTGGCCCGTCGTGGCGCGGCGGGAAGAGGCCCTCGGGGCGGCCCTTGCCGTCCCAGTTGAGCAGGTTGACCCGCAGCTCCTTGTCGCCCGGGTCGACCAGGGTGTCGCTGGTCTGCCGCTCGACCAGCATGTGGAAGTTCTCCACCGCGATCGGCAGCGGCCCGCCGGACGACTCGCCGAACGGCCCCGAGCCGCCGCCCATCCCCGGCCCGCCCTCGTAGTTCAGGCTGCACTCGGTGGCCAACTCCTCGAGGCCGTGCGCCTGCTCGGCGTGCGCCGGCGGGATCACGTACCGCTCGTCGTACTTGGCCAGGGCGAGCAGGCGATACATCTCGTACGTCTGCTCGCCGGTCATCCCCACCGCGGCCGGGATTGACTCGTCCGGGTCGCGGCCCATGTTGATGTCGCGCATGTACGAGCGCATCGCGGCCAGCCGGCGCAGCACCGCGTCGACCGGCGCCGGGTCGCCCGCGGTGAACAGCTGGGCCAGATAGTCGACCGGGATGCGCAGCGCGTCGATCGCGGCGAACAGGTTGCCCCGGTCCTCGGCGTCGTAGCCGGTCTCGCGGACCACGTCGACGACCGGCGACAGCGGCGGGATGTACCAGACCATCGGCATGGTCCGGTATTCCGGGTGCAGCGGCAGCGCGACCCGGTACTTGTTGATCAGCGCGTACACCGGCGAGCGCTGGGCGCCCTCGATCCAGTCGCGCGGGATGCCGGCCCGCTCAGCGGCGCGCACCACGGCCGGGTCGGACGGGTCGAGGAAGACGTTGCGCTGCGCCTCGTACAGATCGTGGTCGTCCTTGACGGCGGCGGCATCGAGGACGCGATCCGCGTCGTACAGCAGTAGGCCTATGTAGCGCAACCGACCCACGCAGGTCTCGCTGCACACGGTCGGAATGCCCACCTCGATCCGCGGGAAGCAGAACGTGCACTTCTCGGCCTTGCCGGTGCGGTGGTTGAAGTAGATCTTCTTGTACGGGCAGCCCGAGACGCACATCCGCCACCCGCGACACCGGTCCTGGTCGACCAGCACGATGCCGTCCTCTTCCCGCTTGTAGATCGCTCCCGACGGGCAGGAGGCGGCGCAGGACGGGTTGAGGCAGTGCTCGCAGATCCGCGGCAGATAGAACATGAAGGTCTGCTCGAACTCGAACTTGACCTTGTCGCCGACCGCCTTGAGCAGCACGTCCTTGTCGCCGTGGTCGGGTGAGCCGCCGAGGTCGTCGTCCCAGTTGGCCGACCAGGAGATCTTCATGTCCTTCCCGGTCAGCAGCGACTTGGGCCGGGCGACCGGCGTGTGCTCCTGCAACGGCGCGTTGGTGAGCGTCTCGTAGTCGTACGTCCAAGGCTCGTAGTAGTCCTGGATCGACGGCAGCTTGGGGTTGGAGAAGATGGTGAGCAGCTTCTTGAAGCGGCCGCCGCCCTTGAGCGTGAGCCGGCCGCGACGGTTGAGCGTCCACCCGCCGCGCCACTCCTCCTGGTCCTCGTAGCGGCGCGGGTAGCCCTGTCCGGGCCGGGTCTCGACGTTGTTGAACCAGACGTACTCGGTGCCGGCCCGGTTGGTCCACGCCTGCTTGCACGTGACCGAGCAGGTGTGACAGCCGATGCACTTGTCGAGGTTCATCACCATCGCCATCTGGGCCATGACGCGCATCAGTACTCGACCTCCTGGGAACGGCGGCGGATGACGGTGACCTCGTCGCGCTGGTTGCCGGTCGGGCCGAGGTAGTTGAACGCGAACGACAGCTGGGCGTAGCCGCCGATCAGGTGCGACGGCTTGATCAGCAGCCGGGTCAGCGAGTTGTGGATGCCGCCGCGGCGCCCGTTGGTCTCGGTGCGCGGCACGTCGATCAGCCGGTCCTGGGCGTGGTGCATGTAGACCGTGCCCTCGGGCATCCGGTGCGAGACGACCGCCCGGGCGACCACCACGCCGTTGCGGTTGACCGCCTCGATCCAGTCGTTGTCGTGCACCCCGATCTTGGCGGCGTCCTCCTTGGACATCCAGATCAGCTGGCCGCCGCGGGAGAGCGAGAGCATGAACAGGTTGTCCTGGTACTCCGAGTGGATCGACCACTTGTTGTGCGGAGTGAGATACCGCACCGTGATGCCGAGCTCGCCCTTGTCGCCGATTTGCGGCTCGCTGAACAGCGCGTGCATGTTCAGCGGCGGCCGGTACGTGGGCATCCACTCGCCCAGCTCGGCCATCCAGTCGTGGTCGAGATAGAAGGTCTGCCGGCCGGTCAGCGTGTGCCACGGCTTGAGCCGTTCCACGTTGATCACGAACGCCGAGTACCGCCGACCGCCCGACTCGGAGCCCGACCACTCGGGCGAGGTGATCACCGGCATCGGCCGGGACTGGGTGTCGGCGAACGTGATCCGGTCGCCCTCACGCTCGGCGGCCAGATCCGCGAGCTTCACCCCGGTGAGCGCCTCCAGCGTGTGGAAGCCCTGGGTGGCGAGGTGGCCGTTGGTGGTGCCGGAGAGCGCCAGGATCGCCTCGCAGGCGTGCACGTCCCGGGCGATCGACGGCCGGCCGTTGCGCGCCACGCCGTTCTTCTCCCGCAGATAGTCCAATTCCTTGCCGACCTGGAAGGTGACGCCCTTGGTGGTCGCGCCGAGCGTGTCCAGCAGCGGGCCGAGCGACGCCATCTTGTCGGCGATCGCGGTGTAGTCCCGCTCGACCGGCACCAGCTTCGGCATCGTCTGGCCGGGGATCGGCTCGCACTCGCCGCGCTTCCAGTCCCGCACCCGGCCGTACGGGTTGGCCATCTCGTCCGGGGTGTCGTGCAGCAGCGGCGCTGCCACCACGTCCATCCGGGTGCCGAGGTGGTCCTGGGCGAGCCGGCTGAATGCCTGGGCGATCGTCATGAACGCGTCCCAGTCGGTACGGGTCTGCCACGGCGGCGCGATCGCCGGGTTGAACGAGTGCACGAACGGATGCATGTCCGTGGTGTTCAGGTCGTGCTTCTCGTACCAGGTGGCGGCCGGTAGCACGACGTCGGAGTAGATCGTCGTGGACGTCATCCGGAAGTCCAGCGTGAACAGCAGGTCCAGCTTGCCGGTGGGCGCCTGCTCGTGCCACACCACGTCGGCCGGCCGCTTGTCGGCCGGCGCCTCGGTCGCGCGTACGGCGTGGTCGGTGCCCAGCAGGTGCCGCAGGAAATACTCGTTGCCCTTCGCGGACGACCCCAGCAGGTTGGCCCGCCAGATGCCCAGCACCCGCGGGAAGTTCTCCGGCGCGTCCGGGTCCTCGCAGGCGAACCGCAGGTCGCCGGACTTCAGCCGGCCGACCACGTGGTCGCCGACCGGCACGCCCGCGGCCGCCGCCTCGTCGGCAAGATCGAGCGGGTTGCGGTTGAAGTGCGGCACCGACGGCATCCAGCCCATCCGCGCCGACGAGGCGATCAGGTCGGCGGTGGCCCGCCCGGCGAACTGCCCCTTCTGCGCGGTAGCGCTCAACGTGGCGGCCGAGAACGGGTCGTAGCGGTACTGGTCGGTGTGGAGATACCAGTACGCGGTCTGGATCATCTGCCGGCCGGGGCGGGACCAGTCGGAGGCGGTGCCGAGCACGCTGTAGCCGGTGATCGGGCGGACCTTCTCCTGGCCGACGTAGTGCGCCCAGCCGCCGCCGTTCACGCCCTGGCAGCCGGTGAGCGTGGTCAGCGTGAGGAAGGCCCGGTAGATCGTGTCGGAGTGGAACCAGTGGTTGGTCCCGGCGCCCATGATGATCATCGAGCGGCCGCGGGACTCCTCGGCGTTGCGGGCGAACTCGCGGGCGATCCGCGCGGCGGCCGGCCCGGGCACGCCGGTGATCGTCTCCTGCCAGGCCGGGGTGTACGGCTCGCTCGCGTCGTCGTATCCGGACGGCCAGTCGCCGGGCAGGCCCGGCCGCTGCACGCCGTACTGCGCGAGCAGCAGGTCGAAGACGGTGGTGACCAGGTGGTCGCCGATGCGGCGGACGGGGACGCCGCGGCGCATCATCGCCGCCTCGCCGTTGTCGAAGCGCGGGAGCTGAACCGCCACCGCCGGCTCCTTGGCGTTCGACGCCGTGAGCAGCGGGCGGACGTCGCCGAGGTCGAGATTCCAGTCGCCCGGCTGCCCGTAGCGATGGCCGAGCGTGCCGTTCGGCACGACCGGCATCCCGTCGCTGTCCAGCAGCACGGTCTTGAAGGCCGCGTTCTCGGACTCCGCGAGCGCGCCCGGAAGTTGAGCCGCGGTGAGCATCTTGCCCGGCCGATAGGAGCCGTCGCCCGCGTCGTCCAGCGTCACCAGGAACGGCAGGTCCGTGTATTTCGTGGCGTACTCGCGGAAGTACGGGGTTTCCCGGTCGACGAAGAACTCTTTCAGCATCACGTGCCCCATGGCCATCGCCAGGGCGCCGTCGGTGCCCGGGGCCGGCGCCAGCCACTCGTCCGCGAACTTCACGTTGTCCGCGTAGTCGGGCGACACCGCGATCACCTTCTGGCCGCGGTACCGCGCCTCGGCCATCCAGTGCGCGTCCGGGGTACGGGTCACCGGCAGGTTGGAGCCCCACATGATCAGGTAACCGGCGTCCCACCAGTCCCCCGACTCCGGCACGTCGGTCTGGTCGCCGAACATCTGCGGCGAGGCCACCGGCAGGTCGGCATACCAGTCGTAGAACGACAGCATCGCCCCGCCGAGCAGGTTGTAGAACCGGGCGCCGGAAGCGTGCGACACCATCGACATCGCCGGGATCGGGGAGAATCCGGCGAGCCGGTCCGGCCCGTACGTCTTGATGGTGTGCACGTGCGCGGCCGCGACCAGCTCGACCGCCTCGTCCCAGGTCGCCCGCACCAGGCCGCCCTTGCCCCGCACCGACTTGTACCGCCGGGCCTTCTCCGGATCGCCGGTGATCTCGGCCCAAGCCGCCACCGGGTCGCCCAGCCGGGCCCGCGCCTCCCGGTACATCTCCAGCAGCACGCCCCGGATGTAGGGATAGCGCACCCTCGTCGGCGAGTACGTGTACCAGGAGAACGCCGCCCCGCGCGGACAGCCGCGCGGCTCGTACTCCGGCCGGTCCGGGCCCACCGTCGGGTAGTCGGTCTGCTGCGCCTCCCAGGTGATGATGCCGTCCTTGACGTACACCTTCCAGGAGCAGGAGCCGGTGCAGTTCACGCCGTGCGTCGAGCGCACCACCTTGTCGTGCGACCAGCGGTCCCGATAGAACGCGTCGGCCTGACGCCCGCCGATCTCGTACAGCGCCCGCCGGTCGGGCGAGACCTCGCCCCGGGTGAGAAAGCGGCGGGTGCCGACCAGCGCCTGGGTCAGTGGATCATCGAGTTCGGCCACGAAGGAGTCCTCACGTCGTCCTGACTATGTTTCGGGTGGCCGCCTTGGCCACCGAAAAGACATCCAGCAGCAGCGCGGCGAGCGCCACCACGGCCAGCAGCACCAAGCCGAGGGCATAGTTCTGGAACTGACCATAGATCACGCCCATGACCAATGGGGGCACGAATCCGCCCAGACCACCCGCGGCGCCGACCACGCCGGTCACCGAGCCCACCTGGTTGGCCGGGGCGAGCGCCGCGACCAGGGCGAACGTGGCGCCGCTGCCGGCGCCCAGCGCGGCCGCCATGGCCAGGAACGCGATCGTGCCGAGCGGCGCGAGCGACGGCGTGAACGCCTGCACCAGCGCGCCGACGATCACGACGGACAGCGCGACGGCGAGCACCCGGGCCGGGGCGAACTTGTCGGACAGCCAGCCGCCGACCGGGCGCATCACGACCGCGAGCAGCACGAAGCCGGCCATCCGGTTGGCGGCGTCGGCGTGGGTCAGGCCGTACGCGGTCTTGAGGTAGGACGGGAGGTAGACCGAGAACGCCACGTAGCCGCCGAACGCGACCGCGTACAGGGCCGACGCCTGCCAGGTGATCCGCAGCCGGAGCGCGGAGGCGAGCCGGGCGGTGATCGGCGCGGTCGGGGTCGCGCGGTTCGGCGCGTCCCGCATCAGCAGGAACGCGACGACGGCGTAGACCGCCAGGGCGATCGCGGTGAGCACGAACGGGGTCGCGAGGCTGCCGGCGTCGACCAGCCTGACCGTGGTGAGGGCGCTGATCGCCGTGCCGCCCATGCCGGCGCCGAACAGGCCGACCGCGGTGCCGCGGCGCTCGGGCGGGTACCAGGCGTTCACGTACGGCACGCCGATGGCGAACGTGGTGCCGCCGATGCCCAGGAAGAACCCGCCGATCAGCAGGCCGGCGAGCGAGTCGTGGCCGAAGATGCCCAGGTACAGCACGGGGACGATGGTCGCCAGCGAGACCAGCGGGAACATGACGCGGCCGCCGTACTTGTCGGTCAGCGCACCCACCGGGATGCGGCCCACCGAGCCCACCACCACCGGCACCGCCACCAGCAGCGCCTGCTGGAACGAGCTCAGATGCAGGGACGTGGCGAACCTGGCCGCCAGCGGGCTGAGCAGCGCCCACGCCCAGAAGTTGATCGCGAAACCCACGGTCGCCAGGGTCAGCATCAGCGCGGGACGGCTGCGGCCTGCGGTCATGGTTGCCCCCCGGTGCACGGTGTAACCGGTCGATCACCGGCGCTTACCCATGATTGTCGACTTCATGGCCTCCGCGACAGGGACTTTGGACCCCACGTGAAATAGTCAGGCCGATGGCACAGCGCAGAGGGCAGGGGCGGCTGGTCGAGACGGTGGCCTCCGGGATCGCCGAGCTCATCCCCGATGCCGACCGGCCCGCGGCGTACAGCCTGATGCTCGACGGCGCGCCGCAGTCCTACGTCGACCTCGAGGACCCGACCCACCTCGAGTTCGAGTACATCCGGCGGATGGCCGCGGCGATCGACCTGATCGCGCCGGCCGGCGCCCCGGTGCGCGCGCTGCACCTGGGCGGCGGCGCGCTGACCCTGCCCCGCTACATCGCCGCGACCCGCCCCGGATCGCCCCAGCGGGTGGTGGAGATCGACGGCCCCCTCGTCGAGATGGTTCGCCGAGAGCTGCCGCTCCATGCCAAGGCCAATGTCCGGGTACGGGTGGCGGACGCGCGCGCCGCGCTGGAGGGCATGCGCGACGGCGGGTACGACGTGGTGATCCTGGACGTCTTCGCCGGCGCCCGCACCCCGGCCCACCTCGCGTCGGTCGAGTTCGCCCGGGAGGCGGCCCGGGTGCTCGCCCCGGCCGGATGGCTGATCGCCAACGTCGCCGACGGGCCGCCGCTGCGCTTCGCCCGCGCTCAGGTGGCCACGATCCGGGCCGCGCTGCCGCAGGCGTGCCTGGTGGCCGACGCGGCCGTGCTGCGCGGCCGCCGCTTCGGCAATCTCGTGGTGATCGCCGGCCGCACCCCGCCGCCGGTCGCCGAGCTGACCCGTCGAGCCGCCGGCGACTGGTTCCCCGGCCGGGTCGAGACCGACCTCGACCGCTTCTCCGGCGGCGCGGCGCCGGTCACCGACAGTGTTGCCGTGGCGTCGCCACCTCCACCGGCGGGGCTCTTCAGTGACCGTAAGTAACCGGGGATCAGCCAAAGGTTGACCCGGACCCGCCCTGTCGTGTTGTCGTCAGGAAATCCGGTGTGATTCACGGCCGGTGACTTGTCGGGGTCGATGCCGCCCGGTTGTAATCAGTGTCAGCCGCGTTCCACCGCGCGGCCGCCGACTGGGGGGAAGGCGCATGACCGACAAATACTTCCTGGCCGCGCCGGGATCGTCCGCCAACGAGGCGGCCGGTTCGCGCGTGCTGTGGACGGGCCGCTGCGCCGTCGCCGAGTACGCGTTCGAAGAGCCCAGCTCGCTCCCCCGCTGGACCCTGCCCGAGGAGACCGAGGTCGTCGTCACCGAGGACCGGGTCGTCTACCGCGACGTCACCACCGGCGCCACCGGCGAGCTGCTCTGGCCGTTCCCGCAGCACCTGCGCGTGCAGCCGGGCAACCGCGACACCGGCCGCTCGGCCACGGTCACGCAGATCCAGCTGGTCTGCGCCGGGTCCGGCGGCTCCTTCCCGGCCCTGGTCTTCGCGGGTGGCGACCTGAGCACCGTCGGCGACGCCGACCGGCTGGCCAACGTGTTGCGCCAGGCGATCGCGCGCTACCGCGTCGAGCACGCGGGCGACCTCGGCATCCCGGCCCCGCAGACCCGCATGCTGTCCCGCCTCGTGATCGGCCCCGAGTTCCACAACTACCAGGGCGGCGAGGGCCAGACGGTGTCGCTGCTCGGCTCGGTCCCGGTGGTCGAGCCGCAGCCCGAGCCCCACCCGTACGCGGATGAGCCGTTCCTGCAGCCGTACTTCCCGTCGGCGCCGGCTTCGGGCTCGGTGCCGGCGGCGGCGGTCTCGGATTACGCGCCGCAGTCCGGGGCGTCCGCGTATGCGTCGCAGTCCGGCGCGCCTGCCTACACGCCGCAGCCCGAGCCGTCCGCTTATGCGCCGCCCGCCTACGCCCAGCACCAGGACCAATATGCGGCCGGCCATGCCCCGCAGCCCGCGTATGCCCCGCAGCCGGGCCACGCCGCGCAGCCGGGCCACGTCGCACAGCCCGGCCACGCTTCGGAGCCCGACTGGCACCAGCCCGCTCAGCGCCAGCAGCTTGCGCACGAGGCCGACGAGCAGCCGCGCTCGCCGGGCTGGCCGATGACCGGCCGCGCCGAGTTCGGCGTCACCCCGCCGCAGGTGCCGCGCCCCGGCTTCGACGAGATCGCCCGCTCCCGACCCGCCCGCCCGGCTGACGAGGCCACCCTGCGCGGCGCCCCCGACCTCGAGGCCCGCGCCGCCGACCTGGCCGCCCGGGTCGCCGACCTGATCGCCGGCGGCACCGGCCTCGATCACCAGCGCACCGAGATGACCAACCTCTCCACCGTGCTGGGCGGCCCCGACGCCCCGGCCGACCGTGCCGAGCAGGCCCGCCGCGCGGCCGCCCGCTTCAGCGGCAACTCCGGCCGCGCGCACGGCGTCACCCCACGCCGCCCCGCCGACGACGAGTTGGGCTCCGCAACCCGCCGGCTCTGACCGCCACTCCCGGCCGGCCGCTCCGCCACTCCTGCCGCGCCCGCCCCGCCCTGCCCTGCCCGCGAGGCTCGACGCGCCGCTACTCCCCGGCCGCGCCCGAGGGTGACGCGCCCGCCCCCGCCGGCTGGTAGCACCGGCCCAGGGCCACCCGCTCGTCGTGCAGCTCGTGCGCCCGCTGGAGCAGCCCCATCAGATCCTCCTCGGCCCGCAGCCGCGCCCGGTACCTCTCCGGCAGGCTTTTGATCCGGTCCTCCTCCACCAGCAGCTTGTGGAAGATCTCGTCGCAGTAGGCCGGGTCGGTCTCGATGTCCAGGAACTCCGTCGCGTGCCGCCGCGCCGCCGCCACGTACGTCTGCGCCCTGCCCTTCGGGCTCAGCAGCGACACCACCACGGTGATCAGCAGGATGCTCACGATGATGGCCAGCGACAGTCCCGTCGAGATCTGGGCGGCGTGGATCGGCTCGCCGTCGTTGATGAACGGCACGTTGTTCTCGTGCATGGCGTGCAGGATCAGCTTCACGCCGATCAGCGCGAGGATCGCCGCGAGCCCGTAGGACAGGTACACCAGCCGGTCGAGCAGCCCGTCGATCAGGAAGTACAGCTGGCGCAGCCCCAGCAGCGAGAACGCGGTCGCCGTGAACACGATGTACACGTTCTGGGTGAGCCCGAAGATCGCCGGGATGCTGTCCAGCGCGAACAGGATGTCCGTCCCGCCGATCGCCACCATGACCAGCAGCATCGGGGTCAGCACCCGCTTGCCGTTCTGGTAGGTGAACAGCTTGTCCCCGTCGTACGCGTCGGAGGTCCGCAGCGCCCGCCGGGCCAGCCTGATGATGATGTTGTCGGGCGGCTCTTCCTCGTTGCCCTCCTGCTTGAGCAGGTTGCCCGCCGTGACCAGCAGGATCAGCCCGAAGATGTAGAACACCCAGGCGAACGAGTTGATCAGCGCGGCGCCCAGGAAGATGAACGCCGTCCGCGCCATCAGCGACACCGCGATGCCGACGAGCAGCACCTTCTGCTGGTCGGCACGGGGCACCTTGAAGCTGCCGAGCAGCAGCAGGAACACGAAGAGGTTGTCGACCGACAACGCCTCCTCGGTGACGTACCCCGCGAAGAACTCCGCCCCGGCCTGCCCACCCGCGAAGATCGTCACGCCCAGCCCGAACAGCAGCGCGATCGACACGTAGATCGCCGTCCACCGGGCCGCCTCGCCCAGGGTCGGGATGTGCGCCTTGCGCACGTGGAAGAAGAAGTCGAACAGCAGCAGACCGACAATCCCGAGTACGGTCAGCAGCCACACCCAGCCCGACACGGTCTGCATGGCCACATCCTAGGGATCGGTGACCGCCGCGCGCAGTTGTGCGCCGGTGAGGAAGAGGACACCCGTGAGGTTCGCCCCACGCAGGTCGGCCCCACGCAGATCCGCCCCCGTGAAGTCGGCCAGCCGCATATCCGCCTCCCGCAGATCCGCCCCGATCAGCAGCGCCCCGCGAAAGCTCGCCCCACGCAGGTCCGCCCCGCGCATCTTGCGCCCGATCAGGTTCGCCCCGCGATAGTCCTTCCGCGGCGTGCCCGCCCGCGCCGCCGCGCTGGCCTTCTGCAGCAGCGGGTTCACCTGGCGCCGCACCGCGTCCACGTCCAGCCCCCGCAGCTCGGCGGGCGTTCCGCCCGCAAGGTGGTCCAGCTGATCGAGCGACTCCCGCAGCTTTTCGTGTACGCGGTGCGCACGCTCGACCTTCAGCGCCTCGGTGACCAGCCACATCAGCTCGTGCAGTTGCCGCACCACCGGCAGCAGCCCCAACATCCCCGGCGCGCTACGCCAGTCCTCGGTCCCGCCGTAGGTCTCCTGCGTGATCCGCTGCCCGGCCCCGAAGCAGTCGAACACCACACACCCGCGAAAGCCCTTCGCCTCCAGCTCTTGGTGGATACCGCACCGAAACCCGCCACCCAAGTTAGGACAGGCCTTCCCCGCCGCTTTATCGATCGCAAAGTCAGACGATTTCGCGAACGCCGGCGCCACGCAGCAGAGCCCCACACAGCTCGCGCAGTCCGCTTCGAGTACCCGTTCGCCCACCCGACCAACTCTCTCAGACCCCTTGCTCCCCGTTGTCCGGGGTGGGCCCGCCGGGGCTCGCGATGCCGCAGCACCTCCTTGTGGCGAACTCCCAGGAATCTGCCAGAAAAGCCGCCGGAAACCTTCACCGCGTCCGCCCGCACGGCCGATTCATCAGTTGTCCGCGGCGGGCAGGGAAGCCCGCCGAAACAAGCGCAAGAGCCCGGCGGAGCCGGGTCTCAGCCACAGGCCGCCCGGTCGATGGCTACGGAAACAGGGGGAACGATCTTATGCGCAGCATGAGCATGCTCCAGCTCCTCGGCGGCGTAGCCGCCGCCGGCGTCGTCGCCGCAGGCACCACCGCCCTCACCGGCACCGGCGTCTCGTGGGGCGGCAACGGCACGGGTCAGGCCACCCAGTACGTCGGTGGCCGGCTGACTCAAACCGTCTCGGGCGGTGCGAGCATAACCGCCGTCGACTACGCCACCAACACCGTCGGTGACCAGGTCACCTCGATCTCTGTCTCAGTCACCGGTGCGACCGGTGGGTACCTGACCGTCACGCCTGCTGGCGGCGTGCTTTCCGGCGCGGACTTGTGGAGTTGCACGAGCGCTGGCATCCAAGCCACGGCCACCGACGCCACCGGGCCGAAGGTGAAGATCACAGCATCCCCGGCTACCGTTGTCTGCGCCACGTGGGACAGCAATACCAGCGGAAACGCCGGCTACTACAGCGGGCTCAACGCCGTCCAGCTGGACGTGACCAACAGCTAATCCGCTCCGCCCGACAACTCGGAATGCAACGCTAGCCAGAGAGCAGCGTGCATCCGGGGGAACCGATTCAGAGACGTTTTCGTACCTACATCGTGGCCGCCATCCTCGGGATGGCGGCCATCGGTGCTTGGGCCATCATGACTGAGCGGATCAGCTACGTTGCGACCCACGGCACCAGCATGAACCCCGTCTACTACGAGGGCGACCTGGTCTTTGTCGTGAAGGCCGATTCATACCGTGTAGGGGAAATTGTCGCCTACCATGGGGACGTTCCCGGGCAACGGATTCTGCATCGCATCATTGGCGGGGACGGCGCCGCGGGATTCGTCGTGAAGGGAGACAACAACGAGTCGATCGACCCGCTGACTCCCACCGACGACGAGATGATCGGTCGTGCTGTCCTACACGTTCCGCACGGGGGCATCTGGCTGAAGCCTCTCCTGGGCCCGAGCGGGCTGGGAATGCTCAGCTTTCTCGTCATCAGCGGGGAAACCAGGCCGCGGACGCGCCGCGACATCCCCCGTGGCCGGCGCAAGAAGAGGGTGAAGGCCATGTCGTCGCGCCAGGGAGGTTCTTGGGCAGTCGCCGTCGCCGTCCTGAAGGCGGTTGAACGTCTGCCGCCCGTGCTCCGCGTCGCCGCGGCGGTCGCCGCGGGGCTGACCTTGTGTGCGCTTGTCCTGGGAATCCTCGGGTGGATGAGGCCGACCATCGACAAGCAGGCCGGTGAATCAATCCCGGAGCAGTCCATTACCTTCTCTTACACCGCGAAGGTACCGAAGTCAGCCGGCTACGACGGCACCACGGTGACCGCGCCAGAACCAATCTTCCGCAAGCTCGCCAGCAGCGCGGTCCTGCGCACCCGATATCAGGGCCCGGCCGGCATGTTCACCCTCACAGCAGCGTTGACCAACGGAACCGGCTGGCACACCAACCAGACCTGGGTGCAGAAGAAGCCCTTCCCCGGCCCCACCTACGACTCGACAATCACCCTTGATTTCGCCGCCCTCGCGAAGCGAGCCGACGACGCGTCGCGCGCCATCGGCGCAGGGCCGAACGGCTCCGTGACGATCGCTTTGAGCGCGATGGTGGAGTCGAAAGGCCTAGCCACGTTGAGTGCGCCCTTGCAGATGGCCATCACTCCTTTCCAAATGTCTCTGGTTGAAGGCGCGAAGCTCGAGACCAAGGCTGGAGGCACCACACCTGACCTCCTCGTGCCACGCGAGATACGAATCTTTGGCGTATCCCTCATCACCGCGTCACAGGCGCGTTCCAACGCGATTCTTGCCCTGATCGGCGCGGTTGCGATCGCCGTCGTGGTTTTGCTGGCCGCACGCCGACGCATGCCGACGCGGACCCGGAGCGAGATCGAGGCTCGCTACCCGCAGTTGCTGGTGCCCGTCGAGCCGATGCCGAGTCCGCCCGGCAAGCCCGTCGTCAACGTCGACAACTTTCCGGCTCTGGTGAAGCTGGCGGAGAAGTACGGCCAGATGATTCTCACCTGGCGGCGGCCCGACGCCGACGACTTTGTGGTCCGGGATGAAGGGATCACCTACCGCTACCGGGTGCCGCTCGATGAGCCGACCCTGCAGAACGTTGAGCTGATCAGTCGGCCCAGCGCCGGGTCGCATCGGCGGAAGGCCTCGTCGCCCTCGCAAGTTTCTTGACCGTCCCGGCAGACTGTGGCGGTGACGCAGGCGCAGCGCAAGCAGCTCATCGAGATTGACAGCCGGCTCTCCGAGGAGGAACTCGGGGACCGTGCCCTCGTGCACGCCATGGTGCAGCTGGACTGGTACGGGTCGCAGATGCGCCGTACCCGTACGAAATATGTCTTGTCCGAAGCGGGAGCGCTCTTCCTGGCGGGGGCGGCCACGGTGCTCGCGGCTCTGAGCGCACCGGCCTGGATCACCGCAACCACCGCGGCGCTGGTCGCGTTTCTGGCCGGGCTGCGCCGGATCGTCTCCTGGCACGACGACTGGGTGGCGGCCGCCGAGGCACGGGCCAAGGCCGCGGCCGAGATCGCGCAGTACCGGCTGCGGGGAGCGGCGGAACGGACGCCGGAACGGCAGCGTGAGCTGGTCGCGGCTATCGACGCGCTAGTGCTCGACGAGACTCGCATGTGGGGGCGCCGGCGCCGGGAGAAGGTCCGGGCCGAACCCGCCGCCTGATTCCGCTCACGTGGGGGCCGCGATTGCCGATGATGCGGGCCCCGGCCCTCCGACCTTCAGGAACGGAACAACCATGCCCGCGTACGAGAACGGCCGGCCGGCGATCACGTCATCGCCGAGCCATTCGACGGGGCAGGCGGTCGTTCCGGCCGACGGGAAAGCCCTGGCCTACAACCGGAGGCAAGACCTGACTTTGGCGTACGGGCTCAAGCCGCCCCCGCCCGTCGAGGTCCCCGACAAGGTCAAGGTCGTCGCCCAAGTTCTCACACCGGAGCTCGCACCGCACCCGGCCAACCCCGATCCGCGGCCCGCCCCGGCTCCCGACCCCGCGCCGCAGCCGACCCCGGCCCCCAGACCGGCCCCGCGCCCGAGACCACCCGCGGAGGCGAAGCGCGCGGGGGGCCAAAAGGCGGAGGCCAACCGGGCGGCGGCCAACCGGGCGGACGTCAAGGCCCCGGAACCCGAGCCCACCCCGACGGCGCGGAACCGGCGGCCCGGCATCTGGGTCGCCGTGCTCGCGGCAACCTCGCTGGCCGCCGCCGGCGCGGGCGTATGGGCCGTCGACGCCGAGGCCAAGACCCGGACGTGCGACGTCGTAAAGGAGCTGACCGCGACGAGCGGCGGGCCGACCCCCGCCGACCTGGATCGGGCGCAATCGGCGCTGAACCACCGGATCGGCCGGCTGCTGTTCCACGCCGGTCTGACGGACGCCGCGCGCGGCCTGACCGCCGACATCACCTCGACAAAGAGCCTGCGGGCGAAGAGCCTCCGGGCGGATGCCGATGTCGCGCGGATGCTGGCCGTGGTCGCGTCGATCAACGACCACGGCCGGGCGGCACAGCGCGAATGCGGAATCCCGGAGCGCGACCTGTTCGAGGTGACGAGCGGCTGAGCGTCGCCCTACCGCAGGCCGGCGAGCAGCTCCAGGGTGTCGATCACGCGGTGCGAGAAGCCCCACTCGTTGTCGTACCAGGCGACCACCTTGACGTGCCGGCCGTCGACCCGGGTGAGGGCCGAGTCGAAGATGGACGACGCCGGGTTGCCGACGATGTCCGACGACACGAGCGCGTCCTCGGAATACTCGAGGATGCCCCGCAGCGGGCCGTCCGCCGCGACCCGGTACGCGGTCAGCACCTCGTCGCGGGTGACGTCGCGGCCAACCGTCGTGTTGAGCTCGACGATCGAGCCGACCGGCACCGGTACCCGGATCGAGTCGCCGGAGAGCTTCCCGTCCAGGCCGGGCAGCACTTTGCCGATCGCCTTGGCCGCGCCGGTCGTGGTGGGCACGATGTTGACGGCCGCGGCGCGAGCGCGCCGGGCGTCGCGGTGCGGGCCGTCCTGCAGGTTCTGCTCCTGCGTGTACGCGTGCACGGTGGTCATGAAGCCGTGCTCAATCCCGGCGAGCTGGTCGAGAACGGCGGCCAGCGGCGCGAGCGCGTTGGTCGTGCACGAGGCGTTGGAGATGATCGTGTGCTTGCCCGCGTCGTACGCGTCGGTGTTGACGCCGTAGGCGACCGTGACGTCCGCGCCGTCCGATGGCGCGCCCACGAGCACCTTCTTGGCGCCCGCGTCGAGGTGCGCGCGTGCCGCCTTGGCCGAGGTGAACTTGCCGGTCGCTTCCAGCACCACGTCCACCTCGAGCGCTGCCCACGGCAGGTTGGCCGGCTCGCGCTCGGCGAGCACCTTGATGCGCCGGCCGTCGACCACGATGGTGTCGCCGTCGACCGTGACCGGGCGGCCGAGCCGGCCCGCGGTGGAGTCGAAGGCCAGCAGCCGCGCCAGAGCGGCGGGCTCGGTGAGATCGTTGACCGCGACGACGTCGAGTTTGCTGTCGCGTTCGAGCAGCGCTCGCAGCACGTTGCGCCCGATGCGACCGAATCCGTTGATGGCGATGCGAGTCATGCGTCCAGCCTCGCCCGGAGGGCCGCGCGGAGCCAGCGGCGCCCGCGCCACGGTTCGCAAGGATCTAGCCACCGCTGGCGAAGGTCCGCCGGTACTGGCTCGGCGTCGTGCCCAGCACCCGCTGGAAGTGCAGCCGCAGGTTGGTCCCGGTGCCGAGGCCGACGTCCGCGGCGATCTGCTCGACACTACGCTCGGAAAGCTCCAGCAGCTCGCGGGCCAGGTCGATGCGGGCCCGCAGCACCCACTGCATCGGCGTGTATCCGGTGTCCTCGCGGAAACGCCGCGAGAACGTGCGCGGCGACACCGCGGCGTGCCGGGCCAGCGCGTCCAGGGTGAGGTGCTTGCCGAGGCGGTGCAGGGCCCACTCCCGGGTGGCGGCGAACCGCTCGCCGAGCGGCTCGGGAACGCTGCGCGGGACGTACTGCGCCTGGCCGCCGCTGCGGTAGGGCGCCGCGACCAGGCGCCGGGCCGCGTGGTTGGACGCGGCCACCCCGAGGTCGCCGCGCAGGATGTGCAGGCACAGGTCGATGCCGGACGCCGCGCCGGCCGACGTGAGCACGCTGCCCTCGTCGACGAAGAGCACGTTCTCGTCGACTTTGATCTCGGGGTGTTTCGCGACCAGCGCCCGGGTGTAGTGCCAGTGCGTGGTGGCCCGCTTGCCGTCCAGCAGGCCGGTGGCGGCCAGCGCGAACGCGCCGGTGGAGATCGCGGCGAGCCGGGCGCCGCGGGCGTGCTCGCGCAGCAGCGCGCCGACCACCGCCGGCGGCGGATCCTCCCGGTCGGGGAAGCGGTACCCCGGGATGAACACGATGTCGGCCCAGCTCAGCGCGTCGAGCCCGTCCGCCACGTGGTACGAGAGCCCGTCACCGCCGGTGACCAGCCCGGGCGCCGGACCGCACACCCGCACCTCGTACGGCATGCTCGCCCGGGTCGTGAAGACCTGCGCCGGAATGCCGACGTCGAGCGGTTTCGCCCCCTCGAGCACGAGCACGGCGACTCGGTGCAGGCGGTCGGCGGGCTCGGCGGGCACGGACCCCAGGGTAGGACGTGGCGCGTCACGATGGCGCGATGCGGCCCCATACACCGACCGCAGGCCAGGCAATAATGGCCCGCCATGGACCTGGACGAGTACCAGCGCGGCGCGCTCCGCACCGCCGCTCCGCGCGAGAAGAAGAACGAGCTGCTCCACCTGGTCCTCGGACTCGCCGGCGAGTCCGGTGAGGTCGCCGAGAAGTTCAAGAAGTGGATCCGCGACCTGGACAGCGACGAGTCACGGATCGACCGGGCCGACATCGCGAAGGAGCTCGGCGACGTGCTGTGGTATGTCGCGGTGCTCGCCGACTACCTCGACCTGTCGCTGGACGACATCGCGACGGCCAACCTGGCCAAGCTGGCCGGCCGCCAAGAGCGCGGCGTGCTCAGCGGCAGCGGCGACAACCGCTGACTCGTCGCGGCTCCCGCCGGCCGGGCCCGATGGGGGAAAACCCCCGGGCGGAGTCGGATGGTTCCCGGCTTCTGGCCGCCGCCCGCGCTGCCTAGCGTCGATCGTGTGATTGAGCTACGTGAGCTGACCAAACGTTACGGCGACCAGCTCGCCGTGGACGCGCTGAGCGTCCAGGTCCGGCCGGGGGTGGTCACCGGCTTCCTCGGCCCGAACGGATCCGGCAAGTCGACGACGATGCGAATGATCCTCGGCCTGGATGCCCCCGACCGCGGCGAGGCTCTGATCGACGGCGTCCGATACCGGGACCTGCGCCGGCCCTTGACGGTGGTGGGCGCTCTCCTCGACGCGGGGGCGTTCCACCCCGGCCGCAGCGGCCGGGCGCATCTGGCCGCCCTGGCCGCGAGCAACGGCATCCCCGGTTCCCGGGTCGAGCAGGTGCTGCGCATCGTCGGTCTGTCCGAGGCGGCGGCGCGGCGGGCCGGCACGTACTCGCTCGGGATGCGGCAACGGCTGGGCGTCGCGGTGGCGCTGCTCGGCGATCCGGGCGTGCTCCTGCTCGACGAGCCGGTCAACGGGCTCGACCCGGAGGGTATCCGGTGGATCCGCGAGCTGCTGCGCGGGCTCGCCGCCGAAGGGCGGACCGTTTTCGTCTCCAGCCATCTCATCGCCGAGATGGCGCTTACCGCCGACCGGCTGGTCGTCATCGGCCGCGGCCGGCTGCTGGCCGAGACGACCGTCGCCGAGCTGGCCGCCGGCGCCGAAAGCCTGGAGGACGCCTTCTTCCGGCTCACCTCTGAGGTCACCGACTATCGCGGAGTGGGAGCGTCATGAGAAACGTCGTCCGGATGGAGTTGATCAAGCTGCGCAGCGTGCGGTCGACGTGGTGGCTGGCAATCGCCGCGGTGCTCTCGATGGCCGCCGTCGGGGCCGGGGTGGGCCTCGGGTACCGATCGCACACCCCGGTCGCCACCGCCGCCCAGATCCTGGACAACAGCCTCGGCGGCGCCATCGTGGCCCAGCTGCTCCTCGGAGCGCTCGGCGTCCTGACGGTGACCGGCGAATACGGCATGGGGATGATCCGCTCGACGTTCGCCGCCGTCCCCCGCCGCGGAATCGTCCTGGCCGCGAAGGTCGCGGTGTGCGGCGGCGCGGCCCTCGCCGTTGGCCTGGCCGCGAGCTTCGCCGGCTACCTGGGCGGGCAGCTCGCGATCCGCGGCACCGCCATCCCGGCCGCCTCGCTCGGCGACCCGGCGATCCTGCGCGCGGTCGTGCTGACCGGCGCGTATCTGGGTGCCACCACCCTGATCGGGGTCGGCATCGGGGCGATCGTGCGGCATTCGGGCGGCGCCATCGGCACGCTGTTCGGCCTGATGTTCGTACCGATGATCGTGGCCGGCCTGTTCGGCGAGAGCGGCATCGCGGTCGGCCGTTTCGTCCCGCTGCTCATGCTGCTCAACTCGGTCGCGGTGACCTCGCCCGTACCCGGATTGTTCGCCGGCTGGATCTGTGTGCTGCTGATGTGCGGGTACGCCGCGGTCGCGGTCCTCTGCGGCGGCGTGCTCCTTCGCCGCCGGGACGCGTGAGCGGCGGGTGACCGGCGACAATGGGCTGATGACCGCGCTGCGCGCCCCGTTCACCACCCTGGCCCTGCGCCAGGCGGTGTTCTGCGTCGCCGGCGTGGTCAGCGCGGTCGCGATCCTGGCCGTGCCGGCGGTCGTGCCGGCCGCGGGCGCCCTCATCCTCTGGGCGACCGGCGCCATGTCCCAGCAGCCCGCACCGGCCGTCGCGCCGGTGTTCCTGGTCCTGTTCCCGCTCACCATCGCGCTGCTCGTCGTCCTGGCGGCCCCGCTCGGGCGCGCGATGGGCGCCGCCCATCGCCACCTCGCCGCCCGGCTGCTCGACGCGCACGTGGACCCGCCGCCGGCACGGCGCTCGAAGTGGGTCGCCGACGGACCGGGCTGGCGCGCCATCGGGTACGGCCTGCTCAAGGTGCCGCTGGCGATCCCCGAGGGCTACGGCGCGTTCTGCTACGTGTTCGGCGTGGCCAACCTCAGCTACCCGGTGTGGTGGCCGCTGTTTCGCAACCACCCGCCCGGCACCACCCTCGGGCCGGTGTGGGCGCTGACCCCGTTCGGCACCATCGGGACGCGGACGTTCGCGGGAACGTTCGGCATCGCGGCGGCGGGCCTGGCGATGCTGCTGGTCGCGCCGTGGTTGATGCGGGCCGGCATCGCGGCGGATCTCGCCGCGATGCGTCGGCTGCTGGGTCCCCGACGGCTCGCCGAACGCGTACGGGAGCTCCAGGTCAGCCGGGCCCAGGCGATCGACGACGCGGCCGCGATGATGCGCCGGCTGGAGCGCGACCTGCACGACGGCGCCCAGATCCGGCTGGCCACGCTGGCGATGAACCTCGGCATGGCGGCCGAGAAGCTCGGCGCCGACGGCCCGCCGCCCGACCTCGCCCAGGCCCGCGAGCTGGTCGCGCTGGCCCACCGCGGGGCGAAGGACGCCCTCGCCGACCTGCGCGACCTAGTCCGCGGCATCCACCCCCCGGTGCTCGACAACGGTCTCGGCGACGCGCTGGCGACGCTCGCGACGAGCAGCGCCATCCCGGTCGCGGTGCACGTCGAGCTGCCCGGCCGCCCGGCGCCCGCGATCGAGACCATCGCCTACTTCTGCGCTGCCGAGCTGCTGGCCAATGCGGCCAAGCACAGCCGGGCCGGCCGGATCGGGCTGAGCGTCGTCCGGTCCGGCGACCGGCTGACGCTGACCGTCGAGGACGATGGCGCCGGCGGGGCGAACCCGGACGGACCCGGGCTGTCCGGCCTGGCCCGCCGGATCGCGGTCGTGGACGGCCGGATGCGCGTGCACAGCCCGGCCGGCGGCCCGACCCGGGTCGAGATCGAGCTGCCCACGTACGTGTGAATGGACGCGTACGTGTGAAGGGAGGCGAGGGCATGCGGGTGGTGATCGCGGAGGACGCCGCGATGATGCGTGAGGGGCTGGTCCGGCTGCTCACCGACCGCGGTTTCGAGGTGTGCGCCGCGGTGGCCGACGCGGACGCGCTGCGGTCCGCGGTCGCCGAGGTCGTGCCGGACGTGGCCGTCATCGACATCCGGATGCCACCGACCCACACCGACGAGGGGCTGCGCGCCGCGATCGAGCTCCGGCGCGACCACCCCGGGATGGGTGTGCTGGTGTTCTCCCAGTACGTCGAGACCCGCTACGCCACCCGCCTGCTGGCCGACCGGCCGGCCGGCGTCGGCTACCTGCTCAAGGACCGCGTCGCCGACGTCGCCGACTTCGTCGACGCGCTGACCCGGGTGGCATCCGGCGGCACCGCCCTGGATCCCGAGGTGGTGGGCCACCTGATGCGCGCCGGGCCGGACACGGCCGGGCTGGCGTCGCTGACTCCCCGGGAGCGCGAGGTGCTCGCGCTGATGGCCGAGGGCCGGTCCAACGCCGGCATCGCGGCGGCCCTGGTCATCACCCCCGGCGTGGTGGAGAAGCACGTGGCGAACATCTTCGCCAAGCTCGGCCTGCCGTCCTCGGACAACGACAACCGCCGCGTCCTCGCGGTCCTGCGCCACGTAAGCGGCTGACATCGCCCCCACGTGGCGGGATGCGGGCGCAGCCCGGATCGCGGTCCGGGCTGCTCGATCCGGCCGTCAGAGGTCGCTGGTCTCCGGTACGCGATTGATCTCGATGACACCCGACTCCCCGCGGGAGACCTCGGCCATCTCGTCGGTGTGCCGGAACTGGCCCGCCTTGCGCAACGGCAAGGTGCTGCGGATCAGATCCGCCGGCACGTGACTGTACTTGGCGAACACGCCGTACGGACGGTTCGCCTTGAGCCCGGCACACACCACAAGGGACAGTGTGCCGTCGCTCTCCTGTTCCACGGCGACAATGCCGCGATCGGTCATCGGCATGGTGCAATCTCCTCACTGTTCATGATGGACGATCCGCCGGCACCGGGGCGAACGGCGACAGCGCCGTCGAGCCGCCCCGGAACATCACCCGTCGCCAGTCGCCGGCGTAGCAGAAGACACCGCAGGCGGTTCGCACCCCCAGGCGCCGCGGCAGCCGGGCCGCCAGGACGTGCCGGGTGACCTCGCCCATGGCGTACACACTCTCGATATCCGGCCACATCGACACGCTGAACATCACTTTGCGCCGCCAATCCACCATCAGCCGGCTCCCGATCAGGGCATCCGTCTGACGCCGGACGGCGCGCTTGATCCGTACGTGCAGGACAAGCAACGTCAAGAGGTTGACGAGCCCGCCACACTCGAACCTTGTCACCACGACCTGGCCACCCGTCGGATCCAGGTCGAACAACGGCTCTACGGGGCGAGCGCCTGCGCGACGGTCACCGCCGTCACCGCCACGATCACCACCGCCGAGCCTCGCCGTATGTGCTTCAGCCACTTCCTGCTCCAATTCGGGCTGGTGCGGTCATCGGCGCCCGCGGTGAGCGACATCGCCGCGACGACCAGCGTCGCCACGACCGACACGCCGATCAGCGCCACGGCCGCCAGCGAGGGCTCGAGCAGCACCAGGGCCGCCAGCGCCACCCACACCATCGAGGTGGTCTTCTGCGTCGTGAACAGCAGACCCAGGTCGAAGCCCCAGGTCAGGCCGAGCGACCCCGACGGCAGCTTGTTCACCAGTTGCTGTGGCACCTGACGCCACACGTGCGGCGTGCGTTGGGTGAAGTCCGCCACGGCGAGCAGCACACACACCGCGACGAGCAGGGTCAGCCGCACCCCGGTCGGCAACGGCTGAACCAGCCGGCCGAGCAGATAGACGGGTACGGCGAGAACGGCGCCACCAGCGGCGCCGCCGATCGCCAGGCCGACCAGAAAGCGGACGCCCCGGACGCGTGTCCTGGTGTTGCGCAACAACGGACCGGCGACCCCGGTCATGGACACGCCTCAAGGGCTGAACGCCTGCAGAATGGCTCCCAGTAGCCCGACGATCACCCAGGGGGTCATGAACAGCTGCCGGCCGATCCGTTCGCCCGACTGACCCCGTAGATGTAGTGCTCACAGCACTGGCACGTCTTGCTGCCGTCCCGGCACGTCCAGTTGTAGTAGTAGGTGTAGGACCCGCTGGTGTACTTGCACTCCGAGAGGGACATGTTGGGCGGGTTGTGCACCAGGGTGCAGCAGTGCCAGTTCGCCGCGTACGACGGTGAGCTGCGTCCGAAAACGGCGACGGCCGCCGCCAGCCCGCCGGCGCCGACTCCCGAGAGCAGCCGCCGCCGGCCGACCGCTCTGGGCTTGCGCGCGGCCGCGTCTTCCTTGTCGCTCATGCCTTGACCTCCTGACGTTTCGGTTCAGGCTGGGCAAATATGCTTTCCGCCAGCGCGTTCAGGGCATTGACGTCCCCGAACACGTGTGCCGCCACCAGGCGACCGTCGGCAAAGAACAGACCCACCGGGCTGGAATGGACATCCAGCTCCGTACGGACCCATTCGCCGGCCTCGTCGATGAAGTGCGGGTAGCGTTCCAGCGACTGCTCCTCGATAAAATTCCTCCCCACTTCTCCGGCACTGCAGGACACCGCGAGGGCGAACGGCCGAGCCGGGCTCGGCCCACCCTCCAGCACGAGTTGCCGTGCGACCTCCTGGCAGGATCCACACGACGGGCTCAGCACCAGCAGGAGACCCTGCGGCGCGTTGCCGACCGCCGACAATTCCGGCGGCCACCGGGACGGCTGAGCACCGAGCCGCGCCTCCTCGAGCGGCCGCGTCCCGGTCCAGCGTCCGTTCTCCTCGGGTTCACCGACCCGCGAGGCCAGCTCGCCGAACATGGCGAACAAGAGCACGACGGCCCCGGCCAGCACGAGCAGCGCCACCCCAAAAGCGATCTCCATCAGCTGTCTCCCATTCGCACCAGGGCCGCCTTGCGCCGCAACAGCTGCAGCGCGACGCCACGATTCATCCAGACGCAGAGCAGGAGCAGGAACAGCGCGGTCAGCACCGGCCCGAGCCGGAAGGATCCGCCGACCACAGTGGCCGTGGCGCTGAAGACTCCAAAGGCTGCCAGGACGAGCCCCACGACGACGTTCAGCAGGCCCAGCGATCGCGGAGCGCCGGCACCCAAACACCCGCACGGCGCCTCGCTGCGCCGAAGCATCCCGGCGACGCCCAGCACCGCGAAAGCCACGCCGAGCACGGCGGCCGCGATCGCACCGGGCACGCGCACGGCCGGCGCGAGGAGCGCCAGCCCGACGGATATCTCGACGGCGGCGACGACCCGGACATGGCGGTCGCGGAGGGCGCCGAAATAGCGCGGCGCCAACTCCGCCAGAGCGCGGCGCAGTGGTGCCGGAACGGCCATCTTGTAGAGGCCCGCCTGCAGGAGAACCGCCGCGGCAACGGAATTGAGCACGATTAAGACGGACCCGGCCAGTTCCATACTCCCCCGCAGCTGTCGTGGCCCATGTCGAGTAAATTTCTCGACCGCGTCTGCGCAGGAGTCTATGTCCATCCAATTGCGACGGTCAATGGGCGAGACACGCCCGCCACCAATAAGACTTCGCGATCATCGGTCCGCGCCGGCCGCGCAATTGATCAATTCCGCAGAGATCATTCTCAATGCGGCGAAGGTCAGCCGGAAAGCAGCAGTGGGGCGTGTGCCGGGCTGTGCGCTCATGAAGGCCCGCCCCGACCACGCGATGCGCAGCCGAAGGCAAGCAAGCCCCCCAGAGGACCCAACCGCACCACCCACCCACCCACCGCAACCGCTCGCACCGTGGGGGGTTCGGGGGGCTCGGCCCCCCGGCAGACATGCGAAGAGGCCCCCGGTCCGCGCTTTCCGCGGACAGAGGGCCCCTAGGACTCGTAGCGGGGACAGGATTTGAACCTGCGACCTCTGGGTTATGAGCCCAGCGAGCTACCGAGCTGCTCCACCCCGCGTCGGCAGACAAAGCCTACCGCGCGGGGCCTCAGTCATGCCAAGCGGGCCCGCCGCACCCGCCCCACCAGCGGAACCACGTTCAACAGCAGCCCGGCGACCGCGACCCCGGTAACGAGGTTCAACCCCGGGTGGAAGGAGCCGAAGTCGGTGGCCTCCCCCGCGCCCGCCGACACCAGCGCGGTGACCACGGCCAGGACCAGTGCGGTCCCGACCTGGCCGGACGACTGCACCAGCCCGGAGGCCAGGCCCTGCTCGTTGTCGGCGATGCCGTCGGTGGCCTGGGCCATGATCGAGCTGAAGCCGAAGCCGAAGCCGCCGCCCAGCAGGATCATCGTGGGCAGCACGGTGAACAGATAGTGCGGCTCGGTGCCGGCGGTGGCCAGGAACCAGAGGTAGCCGAGGCTGAGCGAGACCATCGCGGTCACGATCAGCGGCCCGGTGCCGTAGCGGTCGATGAGCCGGCCGACGAACGGCGAGCCGAAGGCCACGATCAGGCCGGCCGGCAGCAGCGCGAACGCCATCCGCAGCGGCGGCCAGCCCAGGACGTCCTGCAGGTAGATGGTCATCATGAACTGGAAGCTCACGTACGAGCCCATCAGCGCGATCATGCTGGCGTTGGCCCGGACGATCGAGCCGGCGCGCAGGATGCCGAGGCGGACGAGCGGGTGCCGCACCCGGTTCTCGGTGAGCACGAAGCCGGCCAGCAGCGCCACCGCGAGCACGAACATCCCGACGGTCAGCGGGTCGAGCCAGCCGCGGGTGGGCGCCGAGACGACCGTGTAGACCGCCAGCAGCATGCCGGAGATGAGGGTCGCCGCGCCCAGGAGGTCATGTCCGCCGTGTGCGGCCGGCTTGTCGCGGGCGATCAGATAGAAGGCGCCGACCAGGGCGGCGATGGCGAGCGGGACCGGCACCAGGAAGTTCCACCGCCAGCCCAGGCTGGTCAGGACGCCGCCGAGGATGAGGCCGGAGGAGTAGCCGCTGGCCCCGAAGACCGTGAAGATCGACAGCGCCCGGTTGCGGGCCGGCCCCTCGGGGAACGTCGTGGTGAGGATCGACATGGCGGTCGGCGCGGTGAACGCGGCGGCGAGGCCCTTGACGAACCGGGTGGCGATGAGCAGGCCGCCGTCGTCGACGAGGCCGCCGACCAGGGACGCCACGGTGAAGACGGCGAGCGCGATCAGGAAGACCCGGCGCCGGCCGAGCAGGTCGGCGGTGCGGCCGCCGAGCAGCAGCAGGCCGCCGTAGCCGAGCACGTAGCCGTTGACGATCCACTGCAGCGAGGTGGTGGACAGGCCCAGTTCGGAGCCGATGGAGGGCAGGGCCACGCCGACCATGGAGACGTCGAGGCCGTCCAGGAAGAGGACGGCGCAGAGGACCGCGAGCACTCCCCAGAGCCGAGGTGTCCAGCGGAGCGCGACCGGCTCCGCGACGGCAGGCATGGGTTCCGTGATAGTCACGGCGGCGACGCTATATGCGTACGCATAGAATGACAACGCATTAGAGTCGAGCGCAACAAATGCTGGTGCAACGAAAGGCGGGCGAGGGTAGGATGCGCCGCATGGAGGCCGAAACCGAGCTCGTCGACCGGTGGCGGTCGCTGCTCTCCAGCTACAACGCCGTCGCCGCGCAGCTCGAGCGCGCCCTGCAGGAGGCGCACGGCCTCACCCTGAGCGACTTCGAGACGCTCGATCGTCTCACCACCAGAGACTGTGACAAGCGACGCATGCAAGATCTCGCCGCGGCCATGTACCTGAGCCAGAGCGCCCTCTCGCGCACCGTCGCGCGCCTGGAAAAGAGCGGTCTCGTCGAGCGCACCCACTGCGTGGACGACCGGCGCGGCGTCTTCGTCGAGCTCACCGCGACCGGCTTCGAGCGCCACGCCGAGGCCCGCAAAACCCAGCTGGCCGTCTTGAGCCGGCACCTGACGCCCACCGGCTGAGGGACACACGGCCCAACGGCAAAAACCCATTTATCCGTACGCGTCAGGTTCCAGCACCGCCCGACGACGCGGCCTTGGCGTGTTGTCACGCCAAGTGCCGCGACCGCCGGGCTGACCCGTCGTGGATTTCCTCAGCCGGCCACCGGGCGGCTGACATCGCTGCGGTCTCGGCCGCTCAGCTCCCGGTCCAGCGTCTCCTGCGCCTCTCGCATCGCGCGGGCGTACGGCTCCTCACTCAGCCGTCGCATGCCCATCTCGGCCGGGACGTCCTCGACGACCGCGCTGATCCACCAGATGTTGCCGAACGGGTCACGCACCCGGCCGCCCCGCTGACCGAAGGCGTGGGTGGCCGACGCGGTCACCACCCGAGCCCCCGCCGAGATCGCGCGCTCGATCGCCGCGTCGGCATCGGTGACGAATACCCGGAGCAATGACGGCATGGCCGGCCAGTCCGGCCGCCGGTCGAAGGCGAGCAGGATCGTGTCGCCCACCCGGATCTCGGCATGGCCGATGGTGCCGTCCGCCAGCGGCACCCGGCCCAGCTCGACCCCCTCGAACACCGCGGTGACGAAGTCCAGCAGCTTCCCGGTGTCGGGCGTGACGATCCACGGCGCGACGGTGGTGTATCCGGCGGGTGCGGTGCTGTTCATGCGAATCTCCTCGTTCCGAAGCGGCATGCGCCGAAGGTAGATCGCATTCAGGCCAGTTCCTGTCCGCATCGCCGGGCCGGGCCGCCGGAGACGGCCCGGCCCGGTTCGCTCAGCCGAGGACGGTTCGCTCAGCCGAGGACGGCGTGCAGCGGGATGTAGCGGCCGATCAGCTGGTCGCCGGCCGCGTTGGGGTGGTAGCAGTCGGTGCGGAGGTCGGCGATCATCACCGTCGGGTCGGCGGGGTCGCGCAGCACCGCGTCGAAGTCGAGGACATCGTCGAAGACGCTCGACGTGCGGATCCACCGATTGACCTCGAGGCGGGTGTTCTCCTTGGCGCTGCCGGCCTCGTTGCACATCGGCAGGATCGTGGACGCCACGATCCGCGCGCCGCGGGCGTGCACCCGCGCCGCGATCGAGCGCATCGCGCCGATCACCTGGGCCGCCGACGCCGGGGGCGCGTAGTCGCCGCCGCCGATGTCGTTGGTGCCCTCCAGCAGCAGCACCGTGCGCAGGCCGGGCACCGAGAACACGTCCCGGTCGAGGCGCTGCGGCGCGGGTGGGCCGCAGCACTGGTTGGTCGGGTCGTACGGGTTGGGCTGCACGCTGACGGTGTTGCCGGAGATGCCGGCGTTGGCCACCGCGAGGCGCGATTCGGCGGGCAGCGCGTCCAGCCGCTCGGCGAGCACGTCGGTCCACCGCTGGCCCGGAGGCCCGTACGCGTTGTAGCCGTCGGTGATCGAATCGCCCAGCGTGACCAAGGTCCCCCGGGCAGCCGGTCGATCGGCGGTGACCAGGTCCAGCCACCACGTCTGGCCCGGGTGGTAGCCGGTCGCGGTGCTGCTGGTGTCGCCGGGAATGACCGGGTAGCCGGGGAACGCGTCATCGGACACCGCCGACGCCGTGTTGCCGCCCGTGCCGATGTAGGACGCCGGCGGGTCGTACGCGAATGGCGGGAATGTGTGGTCGTTGACCGGGCTGCCCGGCGCGTAGACGCTGACCGCCACGTCCTGCTGCGCGGCCACGGTCATCGACACCGCGTCGCTGACCACCTCCCGCCCCGGCGGGATCGTGACCGAACGCGCGCCACGGAAGGTGACGCGCTTGTTTGACCCCGGCATCAACCGGGCCGAGCCCGGCGCCACCGGCCGGCCCGCCCACGCTTCCTTGATGACGACCGGCGACGATCCGAACGGGTTGCCGAAGCGCAGCCGGATCCCCGAGCCGGAGACCGACACCCGGGCGATCTGCCGCACGGTCGCATCCGGCGCGACGCCGTGCACCCCCTCGAGGGATGCCGACCAGATGCCCGCGGGGCGGACGGCCGGCGGCGACCCGCCCGCGTTGGCGGACGGACCGGCGTAGCCGAACAGCGCGACGACGCACAGGCCGAGGATCAGGCCAACGATTGACCGGCGACGAAAATTGCGCACAGTGATCACCTCCATCTTCCCCGTCATATTGACACACGTCATTGCGTGTCGACAGGGCCCCGCCGGGCCGTCTCAGCCCTGACCGGTACGGATGGTCCGCGAGAATCGGGGCGCATAGAAGTTGCCCAGACAGGCCGCCGCGCTCTGGCAGACCTTCCGATCGAACGGCGCGTACGCCAGGAAGTACCGGAGCTTCGCGTCCCGCGCGTCGTCCGCCAGGTTCGCCGGCGCGTTCTCCACCGGATAGCCCATGAACGCGGTGATTCCGTGCGGCCACCGATAGTTGCGCTGCGCCGCCAGCGTGAAGTAGCCCGCGGTGTGGTGGTCGGCATGGTCGCCGTCGCCGTACCGCCCCTCGTAGTCGAGCGTCCGGATCTCGTCGGGCCGATACCGGTTCATCAACTCCGTCAATGTGCTGGTCAGCGCCGACCTGGTGTACCGGTCGCCGTCGTCCACGGTCCGCAGATTGATCAGGTCACCGCGCCACAGCTTCCGGAGCCCGTCCGCCGGCCGGCCCGGGGAGGTGCTGGCATCCGGCAGCCGCAGGAACACCAGCGACACGCGTTCCTGGCCCAGCGTGAACCGCGCCGCCGACCGTCCGCCGACGACCAGCCTGTCCTCGCGCCACCACTTCGAGGACCCGGCCATCGCCGCGTACGCCTGCCGCGCCCCCTTTTCCCGCCCGAGCCAGTAGCTTCGCCCGCGCCCGGCGTCGCCCGCCGTCAGGAAGACGGTCACCACGCACCGCCCGGCCGCGAGATCGTCGCTGACCACCGGATTGATGAACAACAGGTCGTCGTCCTGATGCGCTACCACGTTCATGCTGCGCCCGTCGCACCGCTCGGCGGCCGGCGCACCGAACGCCCGCGCTCCGGCGGACATCAACGACGTGCTCGCCGGGCGAGCGACCATCTGACCCATGCCCGGGTCATTCACCCCAGCAGCGGAGGCGCCGGCCCCGCCGAGGACAGCACCCGAGGCGGCCAGCCCACCCGCCATCACCGCGGCCAGCACCCGCCGCACCCGCTCGAAGCCCATCGATCCCGCCATCCGATGCCCCTGGTTCACGCCGCTTTGGCACCGCCCCTTTCGACCGCCCCATCTCCCGCTTGACGACCACCCCCGAGCTACAACCGACAAGCAACCGCCCGCCGGAATTCGCGCCGCGCTCCCCGATGCACCGGGATGCACCCGGATGCACCGCACCAGCAACGTCTCCCATCCACTCCCCCCACCGCCGCACATCGAGTCCGCCGGAACGGGCCGGATCAGCCGTGGGTGACCTGCTGCTGCCCGGCGATGGACAGCTCGCTGAGAAACCGTTCCAGCGCACCGGCGTCCAGCGATTCCACGAACGCGAGCGCGGCCGACCGGGAACGGGCGGCGATGTCCGCGTAATGCTGCGGATCGTCCAGCAGGCGCCGGACCGCCGCGGTCCACGGGCCGATGTCCTGCGGCGGGATGGACGGGACCGGGCGGGCTGGATCGGCGTGCACGTCGTACGCCTCGATCCGCCGGACCGGCAACAGGTACGGCACGCCGAGCTTCGCCTCGACCAGGCCCGCCACCCCGCTGGCCACCACCGGGATGCCCCGCAGCATCGCGTCGATGCAGGTGAAGCCGAACGTCTCGTCCCACAGCGACGGCATCACCAGCACCTTGGTCCGGCGCAGGACGTCGTCGATGTCATCGGCCGGCGGCAGCACCGTGATGTTCGGCCGCGACGCGAGCGCAGTACGGTCCTCCGCGGTGGCGCCCCAGGTCGGCACCGCCAGGAAGGGCACGCCGGACAGCGAAGCCGCCAGCGGCAGGAAGATGTCGATGCCCTTGTAGGCGCACGGGTTCACCATGGTGACGAAGGCACCGTCGCCGGCGACCGCCGATGGGATCGGCGCGTAGACCGACGGATGGATCAGTGCCGAGGGCAGGCTCGCACCGTCCATCAGGTAGTCCTGGATGGCCCGGCTGATCGACACGATCCCGGCTGTCCGGCGGAGCAGCCGGGTGCCGGCCTCGCTCGGATAGAAGGCAGCGGGACCGAAGGGCAACTGCTGGATCGTGTACGCGATGTAGACCACCCGTCCGGGCGCGGCGGCCAGCGCCGCGGCGAGCACCATTCCCCCCGGGTCGTCGGACGGGACCACCACCCGGTCGGGCTCGACGTCGGCGATCGTCCGTCGCACCGCCCGGGCCAGATGCGAGGGCTCGATGACAGCGTGCCCGTGCACGCCCGCGAACCGGTAGGTGAGAACACCGTTCTCCGGCCGGATGTCGGTCACTCCGTGCTGGGCCAGGTACTCCTCGAGCGCGGGAACGTCACTGCCCCGGAGCGCCCCGGTCAGCGGTGCGACGACGTGACACTCGTGACCGCGGGCGGCGAGCTCCTCGGACAGGATCCGATTCGCCTTGTTGGCGCCGCCGTGCGCCGGCAGATGGAACATGTTCTGCGCGACGACGATTCTCATGCCGGTTCTCCTCCGGAGCGGACGGCCGGCGTGCCGGACCGGCTCTCGATGGCCTCGACGGCCCGTTCGACGGCCCGCTCGGTGCTGTCGTCCGCGAGTTGGGCCGCCGCCCGGGCCGCGTAGCCGGTGTCGCCGACGAGGCGCCGCAGGTCGTCCACCGGCCCGGGACCGGTCCAGGCCGCCGGCGGCGCCCATTCGGCCAGTCCCAGGGCGGCCAGCCGGCTCGCGTTGTCCGGACGGTCGAGGCCGTGGGCGAGGATCAGCTGCGGCGTTCCGGTCCGTAGCGCCCGCATCGCGGTACCGATGCCGCCGTGGTGCACCACCGCCGCCGCGTGGCGCAACGCGGCCGACAAAGGGATCTGCGGGATCCAGCCGACGTGCGCCGGCAACCGGTCCGGCAGCAGGTCGCGGTGCGGGGTCACGACCACCACCGGCCGCTGCGCACCGCCGGCGACCGCCACCGCGGCCGGGTAGAAGTCGTGGTGCAACATGCGGCCGGTGCCGCCGGTGACCAGCACCGGCCCGGGAGCCAGCAGGGCGGCGTACTCCGCCGGTACGTCTTCGGCGTGCTCCTGGTCGCCGGGGACGAACCCGGTGACCACCGTGCCGGGTGGCGCGGGCAGGCCGGCCCGGTCGAACCACTCGGGCCAGAGGGCGAGGGTGAGGTCGGCCGAGTGCAGCCAGCGGTCCCAGTCGTCGATCGCTGGCAGCCCGAGGTCGCGGCGAATTTCGGCGAGGTCCGGCGCCAGCCCGTACGTGACGCCGTAGGTCATGATCTGGTCGGTGATCAGCTGCGAGGGGTACAGCGCGATCCAGGCCGTCCTCGCCCCGGTCAGCTCGGCCGCCATCAGCATCGAGACGGCCGATCCGTACCGACCGAGAATGACGGTGTCACCCGGATCGTCCAGGGCGCGTAGCACCTCCACCTCGAACCGGCACTGCTCCAGCAGGCCGTTGCGCCGGTAGAAGTCGCGCAGATCCCTCGGGCCCCGCATGCTGAGCAGTTCGGGGGTGCGGCGAAGGTGACGTCCGTAGTCCTCGGCATTGTCCAGGGCCACGAACTGCAGGCCCGCTTCCTCGGCCGCGGACGCGTACGGCGCATGGGTGAGCACCGCGACGTCGTGGCCACGTTCGCGCAGGCCCCGCCCCAGTCGAACGAGCTGGCCGATGTCGCCGGCGGTGCCGTGCGTGACGATCAGGACACGGCTCATGGCTGACGTCGCTCCCGGACCAGATCGAGCACCCGCGCGGCCACCTCGTCCGGGCCTCGCCCGTCGGTGTCGACCACCGGTCCCCGCTCGGCCAGCCCGTGGTAGGCCTTCTCGTACCGTTCGAGCTGCTCCAGCCGCCACGGCCGGGCGCCGGTGTCCACCGTGTCCGCGTCGATGCGCCGGCGGAGCTCACTCGACGAGGCGTGCAGGGTCACATGCAGCACGTCCAGCCCACGCCGGCGCATCCCGTCCAGAATCTCCGCCTGGTAGTCGAGATTGAGCACCGACATCGGCATCAGCACGGTGGCGTGCCGGCGGGCCCGGCGGGCGGCGCCTCGAACGGTTCCGGTCCGCCACATCGGGAGATTCTGGAAATCGCCGGGCTGGAAGATGCCGAGCGTCCGCTGCAGAAGCCCGCCGTATACCTCCGGGTCGTACGTCGTGGCGTCCTCCAGGCTCGGGTGAAGGCGAGCAACGGTGGTGGATTTGCCGACCCCGAAGGGCCCGTTGAGCCAAACGATCACTGGTGGTTCTCTCCTTCTGCCGGCCCGGCGGTGGCGACGACTCCGCCGGCATCCCCGCGGGCGGCGCCATGGTAGGCGGTGCAGTGCATTTCGTACATCCGGGCGTAACGGCCGCCAATCCCCATCAATTCGTCGTGGGTGCCCAGCTCCGTCAATCGGCCGCGATCCAGCACGACGATGAGATCGGCCGACCGGACCGTGGAGAATCGATGCGAGACCACCACGGTGATGGTGCCGAAGCGTTCGGCCAGCGTGCGGGACAAATGAGCCTGGCGGGTGAAGATCTCGTCCTCGCTGGGAGCGTCGAGCGCCGCCGTGGGTTCGTCGAACAGCAGGAGAAGTGGCGTGTCGCGCATGTTGCCGCGGGCCAGGGCGACCTTCTGCCACTGCCCGCCGGAGAGATCGACGCCGCCCGGCAGGAGCGGCCCGACCGGCGTCTCCAGTCCAGCCGGGAGGCGGGTTTCCAGATCGGTGGCGGCCGATCGATCGAGCGCCGCCCGGACCAGGTCGGCGTCGTCGATCCGGGGTAGGTCGCCGACGCCCACCGCTTCCCGGAGCGAGACCTGGTAGCGGCCGAAGTCCTGGAAGGCCGCGGAGATCGCGTCCCGCCATCGCGGCTGCAGATCCTCGACCGGCACGCCGTCGATCAGCAGCCGGCCCGAGGTCGGCGGGTAGAAACCGGCCAGCAGCTTCACCAGCGTCGACTTGCCCGAGCCGTGCTCGCCGACCACCGCCACCACCGATCCGGCCGGAATGTCGAGCGTGATCCGCTCGAGGCACGGATCGGCGGCGCCCGGATAGGTGAAGCTGACGTCGTGGATCGCGATCCCGGTGGTCAGCCGGTCGGGCATGGGGAGGTCGCCACCGCGCCAGGCGCGCCGGGAGTACGACTCGAGCCAGCGGTACGGACCGGTCACCGCGGCCGCGGTGAGCACCCGACTGACCACGTAGAGCAGACGTTCGATCATGCTGCGCAGCTGGCCGACCAGCGTCACCACCATGATGAGGTCGCCGATGGTGCGCTGCCCGGTGGCGACCAGACGGACCACGAACACGAGCGCCACGACGTAACCGAGCACGACGACCGCCCCGCCGGCGCCGGCCAGGGCCGCCGACCGTATCGAGGCGGCGACCTGGATGCCGGAAGCCCGTTGCCAGGCTGCCGTGGCGAGCCGCATCACCTCGCCGTGCGCGGACGCGGCCCGGACCTGGCGGACGGCCTCCGGCTGGGTCACCACCTCGTGGAGATGACGTTCCAGCCGTTCGTCCTCGGCGGCCCGGAGTGCGGCCCGGCCGAGCCGCCCGTACGCAAGGGCGTTGAGTGCACCCGCGGGCAGCATCAGCAGCAGCATCAGCAGCAACGCCGGGTGGACCGCCGCGAGCAGGACCATGGTGGCGAGCACCCGGATCACCGAGGAGACCACATCCACGGCGGCCCAGCCGCCCTCGGCCAGCAGGGTGCCCCGGCCCTGGACGAGGCTCAACCGGTCGGCGTAGCTCGCCCGTTCCAGATGTTCCAGGCCCGGCAGCGCCGCGGACATCTGCTGGATCTGCGGATCGAACTCGAGCCGCCCCACCCGGTCGGCGATGTCGAGCCGGGTCTGGAACTGGACGAAGTCCCCGACCGCAGTGAGCGCGAACGCGATGGCGGTGACCGCCGCGCCGGCCAGCGCGGCACCGGGCCGCCGATCCGTCGCGCTGTCGACGACGGCACGGATCCCGACCGCGGTCAGCACAAACATCGCGTTCTGGACGAGCACCAGTCCCAGCACGACCAGGGTCCGGAACCGGTCGACGGCCCACGAGCGGCGCAGGACCAGCCACCACGTCACGACGCCGGAACCTCCGCGCCGGACGCGGTTGCCGGTGCGGCGAAACGGTCGGCCTGCAATCGGTACAGGCGGCTGTACGTGCCCCGAGCCGCCATCAACTCGTCATGGCTGCCGGATTCGGAGGCGACTCCGCCGGACAGCACCACGATCGTGTCGGCCCTCCGCACGGTGGCCAGGCGGTGCGAGATCAGCAGCACACATGCCCGGCGGGCGACGTCGTGGATCCGCGAGATCACCTCGGTCTCGGCGTGGATGTCGAGGTGGGCGGTCGGCTCGTCGAACAACACGATCCGCGCGCCGGCCCGCACCGCGAACAGCGCGCGGGCCAGGCCCACCCGTGCCCATTGCCCGCCGGAGATCTCCACCCCGCCGGTGCGGTCGGGCGAGAGCGGGGTGTCCCAGCCGGCGGGGAGGCGAGCCACGAGCTCGTCGAGGCCGGCCTCCCGGACCGCGTCCTCCAGATCGCTCGTGGACCGATGCGCGGGTGCGGCCAGCCGTACGTTGTCCCGGAGCGAAAGGTGATAGCGCAGGGGATCCTGGGCCGCGACGCACACCAGCCGATGCCGGTCGGGACGCCCGGTCAGCGGGACGCCGTTCAGGGTGATCTGCCCGGCCCGGGGCTGGTACAACCCCGACACCAGCTTGGTCACGGTGGTCTTGCCGACCCCGTTCAACCCGACCAGCGCGGTCAGCCGGCCGCGAGGGACCACCAGGTCCAGGCCCCGCAATACGTCATGGCGGGAATAGCCGAACCGGACCCGGGCGAGGCGCAGCGCCTCGGCACGGCCGGCGTCCGGCACCGCCTCGACCGGCCGCACCCCGGCGCTCGGCGACATCGCGGCGGGCGAGCGGTGCCGCAACTCCTCGAGGGCCCGGGCGGCGGGCAGCCCGTCGGCGTAGTCGAGGATCTCCTGGGCCACGAAGGCCCCGCTCGCGGCCGCCCACACCGCGGCCAGGTCGGTCGCCAGCCGGTCCAGGCCGAGCTCACCCCGGGCCGCGGACCACGCCAGCACGCCCATCACCACGCCGGTGCCGCCGGCCAGGATCAGCGCGCGCAGCCACTGCCGCCGCAGCACCCGGCGCCGGGCGGCGTGGTGCGGGGTCAGGTGTGCCTCGGTCGCCGACCGGTACCGCGCCTGCATCCAGCCGGCGAGGCCGAAGATCCGCAGTTCCTTGGCCACCTCCGGGCCGGTGAGCATCGCGGCCCAGTAGCCGGCCAGCCGCCGGTGCGCCACCCCGTCCGTCCAGGCCGCCGCGGGCAGCAGCGCATCGGCCGCCTGCAAGCGGCGGATGACCAGAATGGTCAGCAACAACAGCGCGGCGGACAGGGGCGCGTCGCGCGCGACGACGATCACCGCCAGGATGTTGGCGAGCAGCCGCGACCACAGACACAACAGTCCCCAGACCGCGGACCCCGAGGTACGGCCGGTCCGGTTGGCCGGCTCGCCGGCCGCGCGGACGATCAGCTCCTGGTAGCCGGGGTCCTCGAGCATCGGCAGGCTGGCCAGTTCGGACACCGCGGCCTCGACGGCACGCCGGTGGGCGCCGTCCACCCGCCGGGTGAGCGCGAGACGCAGCGGCTCGACCGCGAATTCCACCAGCTGGGCGGCGATGAGCAGCACCGCGAGCGGCAGCAGGGCGCCGAGGACGGCGGTCACGGGCTGCCGCGTGCCGGACATGTCCACGAGTTTGCCGACCAGATCACCCGCGACCACCGCCACGGCCGCCGGCACCAGGGCGCGGCCGGTGAGGATGCCGATCGAGAGCAACCGCAGTGCCGGACCGGTACCCGCCCAGAGGCGAAGTACGAGCCGACGGTCCGAGATCGGCACCCGCGCCGGCTCAGGCATCGTCCACCAGAGCCTCGGGCGCCTCGAGGAGCCCGCGCAGCCCGGTGAGAAACGCGGCGGCCTCGCGACCGTTCAGGACGCGATGGTCGTACGCGAGTCCGAGATGGACCACCCGGCGCGCTCGCGGTTGCCCGTCCTCCAGCACACACCGTTCCTGCACGGCCGGCAGCGAGACGACGCAGGCCTGTCCCGGTGGGACCAGTGGCCGCGAGAACACCACGCCGTCCTCGGGGGCCAGGGCGAGCGTGATGTTGGCTCCCCGCAGAATGTTCTCGCTCAGGCGCGCGTGCTGCGATCGCTGCCTCAGCTCGGTCAGCCGGGCGGCGACCTGACCGAGCGTGGCCCGGTCGGCGTCGGGCACGACCGGAACCGCGAGGCCCGATCCGACATCCACGGTGACCCCGACGTGGGCTCCGGGCCGGACCCGAGGCGCGGAGGGATCATCGGTGCCGGCGAAGGCCCACGGGAAGTCCGCCCGGAGACGGCCCAGGGCGAGGACGGTCAGCTCGGTCAGCCCGACCATCGCCCGGACGCGACGACGGGCCACCCGCGACGCTGCCACCGCCGCATCCACGCCGACCTCCATCACCAGGAACGCGGCCGGGATCTCGAGATGCGAGCGGGCCGCCGTGGCCGCCACCGCCGCCTGCCCGCGCGGCAGGCGCACCGGTTCGCCGTGCGGCGCGACGGCGACCGTCGGCCGGTGGGCGGCCGGGGCGACGGCCCGGACGTCGTCGGCCCGGATGACGGCCTTGCCCAACGCGTGCAGGGCGGCCGTGGAGACACCGAGTTCCTCGGCGAGCCGCCGGGCCGGCTCGGTGATGACCGGACCGGCGGCCGCCGCCGGGCGATCCGTGGACTCGGCGCCCAGCACGACCGCGGCGGGTGGCTGGTGCGTACCGGAATCGTCGGCGGCTGCGCCCTCCGGGACGATCCGGGCCACGATCTCGCCGACCCGGCACCGCTGCCCCGCCGCCACCGCGTGCATCGCCCGGCCGGCCGACGGGGCGGCGATCTCCTCGACCGCCTTGGAGGTCTCGACCGCTACCAGCGCGTCTCCCTCGGCCACCGCGGCGCCGTCCTGGACCAGCCATTCGAGAACGACGTAGTCCTCGTCGAGGGTGTTCAGCCGGGGGGCCCGGACCTCATTCGCTGACCGCATGGCGTACCCGCTCCATCACTCGGTCGACATTGAGCAACACGGCTCGTTCCAGATGTGCCGCCGCGGGGATCACCTCGCCCTCCGAGTGGGCCAGCACCACCCGGCGGCCGGCGCCGAGCCGGTAGGCGACCTCGGCGCCCCACGTGCCGCCGGGCAGGCTCTCCTCGACCACGACCACCGGCACGCCCGGCGGAAGCAGTCCGTTGACCGTCTTCTGGTCGAACGGGTGGGTCCGGGCCAGCACGAGGATGCGGCAGACGACGTCCTGGGTGAGCAGCAACCGGGACGCTGCCTCCAGCACCCGGTTCGCGGTGCTGCCGCCGCAGATCACCACGCAGTTCACCACGCCGGCGTCGACGTCGAGCACGGCAACACCGGGCTCGGGGCCGACGAGCTCGCCGGTGAACAGGCCCCCGGGCGGCCCGGGCGTCCAGGTCGGCTCGGTGTACGAGACCTTGTCCTCGAAGAGCAGACCCGGCCGGCCCTCGGCCAGCATGGAGCTCAGCACCGAAGCGCTGCGATGGGCCGGGGACAATTCGTAGACGGTGAGACCGGGCATCCCGATGAAGTGCTTCTGCAGGCTCTGGCTGTGGCTCGGGCCGTAGCCGCGCCGGCCCCCGGACGGGCACCGGACCACGAGCCGCACCGGCCACGGGGCGCCGTACGTGCCGGCCGCGGTACTCGCCGCGTACAGGATCTGGTCGACGGCGAGCGTGACGAAGTCCGAGAACATCAGCTCGACGACGGCGGTGTGCCCGGCCAGGGCGAGCCCACTGGCCGCGCCGACCATCGCGGCTTCGCTGATCGGCGTGGACCGGACCCGGTCCGGGAAGCGGCTGGACAGACCGCGTGTGATCTTGAAGGCGCCACCGTACGGGTCGAGCACGTCCTGCCCGAGCAGGAACGCCTCCGGGTCTTCGGTGAACAACTCGTGCAGAGCCGCCCGCAGCTCCTCGCCGAGGCGCTCACCCCGGCCGGTCACGACCACCGCGCCTCAGGACGCGCCAGCACCTCGGCGATCGCCCGGCCGACCCGCTCGGCCTCGGCGTCGCTGACCTCGTCCCACTCGCGTTCACCGGCGGGACCCGACCGGAACCAATCGGCGGCCCGGACCCGCTGCAACTCCGCTTCGCCGCGCGTGTCGTCACCCTTGCTGTGCGGTCCCACCCGTACGGTTCGGAACTCCAGCACCGCCGGCGTGCCGGACCGGACGCCCGCGACAACCGGGGTCACCACGGGACGCAGGACGTGCGGCCGCATGTCGTCCAGCCGGACATGCCGGACACCGAATGCCTCGGCCCGGCGGCCGATCGATCCGGCGGTGTGCGCCGCGGACGGCGTCGTCTGCGCGATGCCGTTGTTCTCGACGACCACCAGCAGCGGCAGCGACCACAGCGCGGCCAGGTTCAATGCCTCGTACACGGCGCCCTCGCCCCAGGTGCCGTCGCCGACGTAGACACAGGCGAGCCCGCCGGCTCCGGCGTGCTGATGGTGCAGCGCCGCGCCGGCGGCCACCGGCAGGGATTGGCCCTGGACGCCGAGCGACCGGAATCTGCCGGCCCGCAGGTGCTGGCTGCCGCCCACGCCGCCGCTCGCCCCGCCCTCGCGTCCCAGGATCTCGGCGAGCAGGCTCCGCAGATCGCCACCGTGGGCCAGGAAATGACCGTGGCCCCGGTGGTTGCTGAACACGTCGTCGTCGCGCCGGATCAGCGGCGCGAGCGTCACCGGGACGTATTCCTGACCCAGGCAGGTGTGGGTCGTTCCGCCGAGCAGTCCGTCCGCGTACAGCTCGTGCAGCCGGAGCTCGAGGTGCCGGATGCGCATCATCAGGCGCAGATCGCCGAGATCGTGACGCTTCGGCGCCCTGGTCGTCGCCGCGTTCGTCATGGCGCTTCCGGGTGGTCCGCCAGCAACCGGTGGATCATCGCTTCCACCGTGCGGATCGTGATGTCGTCGGCGAAGAGCTCGTCCATTCGCAGCTCGACGCCGTAGCGGTCACGGACGAGCGCGAGCATCTGGACCAGCGACAGCGAATGACCGCCGAGATCGAAGAAGTCCTCGTCGTCCGACGTGGGTTCGCGGTGCAGGACGGCGGTCCACAGTGCCCTCAGCTCGGCCGGGTCGGGGAGGGTCGTCCGGATCGCCGGTTCCGGCCGCCACGCCGGGTCCGCGCCCGCCGTGGCGGTCACCGGGCACCGGCCAGATCGCCGACCACGCCGGCCACCGCGACGACCGCGGGGTCGGCGAGCAACGAGCCCGGCGCGTCGATCGGATGCAGCACGACGTCGTCGGCGAACGGCTGCCACGGGTCGGCTCCGGGATAGAGGTCGGCCGCGGCCCGGATGACGTGCAGCGCACCCCGGTGGATGCCGGGGACGTAGCTGCCGGACGCCGCGTCGTTGGCCGCGCTGACGTCGAGCATGCGCTCGAGTCGTTCGATCGGGAAGCGAGGCGGGAGCACCCGGCGGCGGACCGCCTCGGTCTTGACCTGTTCGAGCGCCTCGGCGCGCGGGCGTGCGGCGAGCTGTCGCCAATCCAGGTCGAGAAAGAGGGTCTGCTCGATGAGCACTCGCCATTGATTTCCGTTCGATTCCGGGGTGTAAACCGGGCTGGAATCGACGGTCACGACTGCGGAAATGGGCACCGGAAGTCCCTGGAGACGCTCTGCCGTCGCCACGGCGAGCACGCCGCCCAGACAGTAGCCGAGCAGAATAGTCGGCGCGCCGGAAGATTGGTGGGCGATATCGGCGGCATAACGATCGGCCATCAGGGCGATCGAGCGGTCCGGGCCATCCTGCTCGAGGCCCGCCGATTGCACCCCGTAGACGTCGAAATGCGCGGCCAGATAATCGGCCAGCCGCCCGTACGGGGCTACGCTGCCACTGAGCGCATGAAAGCAGAGGACTGTGCCTCGTGACCGCGCTGCCTGCTGCAGCGGCACCACAACCGATGCCCGCGAAACAGACTCCGGCACGCCGACCAACACATGCTCCCTCCCCGTAGCACGATAGTCGTGCGGAAGCTCGGCCCTTTGCTCATTCTTGCAGAAGGGCCACGGCGGTCAATATAAACAGATACTCCAGCCAATACAAGGAGTCAGCCCGAACGATCACCTATCGGGATTGCGGTCGCTGTCCGCACACGAATGATCACGTAGAGTGGTGATCGGTGCGGTCCGGCGCTCACCCGTCACCCGTTGCGCAACGGCGGCGATCTATGCTTCAATCCCCGGTGGCGGATGGCGGGGGTTGTCCGGAACATGCTCGACGATTCACCGGCGTCTTCAACTATCACCGTCGCAGCGTTTTACGCGGCGAAATGCCGGAATGGATCGGGGGCGGCATATGGTGACCACCGACGAGTCTGCGTGCATTGAGGCACGCCAAAACGGAATCGATGTCCGGGATCCGCTCACCGAACCGATTACGGTGCTCCTGCCCTGCGCCGGCGAGGGGTCGCGATTTCGGGCCCCGTATCCCAAAGAATTGCATTGCATAGCGCGCGGAATGACCGCTCTCGACGCGGCCTTGGCCCCCGTGGTCGACCTGGCCCGGAACTGCCCGGTTCGATTGGTCGCGGTCGCCGGCCCGGGCCGTGAACCGACGCTGGAGCGGCTGTACCCGTACGGCGAGATCCTTGATCTTTGGATTACTTTTCAGAACGACCGCCACGGATCGGAAATGCCCGGAGCACTCCGGGCCGCACGCGACCTCATCTCCGAGCGCGTGCTGGTCGTCCTGCCGGATCAGCACTTTTCCTGGACGCCGCAGGCAAATCCGCTTGTCGACTGCGTGGCCGCTCTGCGAACCGGGGATTGGGGTGTCATCGCCGCACCGCCCGGTACTCGCCCGCTCTCCGAGGACGGAGCGCTGGCGGTGACCGCCGGCCCGCACGGGCTCCGGGTGACCGCGGCGGCCGAGAAGCCGCCGGACGACACCGGTTTCGACGCCGCCTGGGTGGTCCTCGGGTTGCGCCGCTCGGCCTGGGACCGCCTGCCCGACGTGTTCCGGCGTACCGCCGTCAGCCCGCTGATCGGCGCGCCCGTGGTGTTCGTGGACGGTTACCGGCACCTCCACGTCCCGGACAGCGTGAACGGGACCAGCACATCATGACGGTGGGCACTGGGCACGTGGTGCTCGATGCCGGCAGCTATCCCGTCGACGGCGCTCGAATCGGCGGCATCGGCCTGCGGATCTGTGAACTGGCGGAGACCCTGGCGGAATTCGTGCCGACCACCGTGATGGCCGAGAGCGTCGCGGGTGCCGTGCCGGCCGGTCGTGCCCGGATGGTGTCCTCCCGGTCCTGGCCCGAGCTCGCCGATCAGGCCGACGCGGTCATGTTCTTCGACGGGGGCTCGACCCGGCGCCTGCGCGAGGCGCAGGAACATCGGTGTCTGGTGATCGTGGAGAACGCCCCGCCGATCGAGCAGCTGGAGTACCCGTCGCTGCGATCCGCGGCCGACCCCGGCGCCGTTCACCGGCGGCTGGTCGACGACTACACGGCACAATTGCGCGCGGCCGACCACTTCCTCTGCCGGTCCGCCGTCGAACGCCTCACCCTGATCGCCAATCTCTGTCTGGTGGGCCGGTTGAGCGCGGCGGCGCTGGATCGGTCCCGGACGATGGATCACCTGATCTCCCTGGTGCCGATCGGCTTCAGCGCGTCGAGCGCGCGACGCGCCGCCCGGGCCGATCCCCGGCCGGGGCCGGATCTGTTGTGGACCGGCGGCCTCTGGGCCTACTTCGACCCGGTGGCTGTGGTGGAGGCGATAGCGCTGTGCCACGAGGCGGCGCATCCGGTCAGCCTCGGATTCCTCTACGGCCAGGCGCAGCCCGACAACGCGGTGGTGGTGGACGAGGTCGTGGCCGCGATCCGGGCCCATCACCTGGAGGACTGGGTCGAGCTCCGTTCGGGGCCGATGTCGCACCTGCACCGGGACGGTGCGGTCAAGGGAGCGAAAGCGCTGGTCAGCGTCGCGAGGCCGGGGATCGAGAACGACACCTGCGTCCGCCTGCGGATACGCGACAGCCGGCTGTACGGACTTCCGATGTTGTGCGACAGCTTCGGTCCGACGGCCGTGGAAGCGGCAGCCGACGGGCTCGGCGCCGCGGTCGACCCGCGTGACCGCGGCGGGCTCGCCGCGAAGATCATGACCCTCACCACAGAGAGCAAAGCTCATGACACTCACGGACCGATCGGCCAGTACGACTACACCCGCAGCACCGCCCGGTTCCTCGACTGGCTCCTCGACGCGATCGCCCGGCGCGGAGCGAGGGTCTGACGACACCGCGTCCCGGATCTGGCACAGCTGGACACCGGTCCGGCAGCGTACGCGGCCGGCCATCGTCCGCGGCGCCGGCTACCACGTCTGGGACGACGCGGGGCGGCGCTATCTCGACGCCACCTCATCGGCGCTCAACGCGGTCTGCGGGTACGGGGAGTCCCGGATCGAGGCAGCCGCCCGGACGCAGGCCGCCCAGCTTCACCACTTCGAGCTGTCGCGGTTCACCCATCGGCCGGCGGCGGCGCTCGCGGAACGGCTGACCGGCCTGCTCGGCGGACCGCTCACCCGTACGGTTCTGGTCAACAGCGGCTCGGAGGCGGTGGAGGCGGCCGTCCGCATCGCGATCGACCTGTGGCCGCTGCGCGGCGAGCCGCGTTCCCGGGTGGTGACGCTGGAACGCGGCTATCACGGCTCGACGGCGCTGTGCCAGTCGCTGTCGGGACTGCCCCACCTTGCCAATCGCTACCGGGACCCGATCCCGGTCACCCGCGTGCCGCTTCCCCGCGAGGGCGCCGCGCTGCGCACCGCGGACGGGCTGGAGCGCGCGTTCGAGCTGATCGAGCAGGCCGTCGCCGAGCCGCACGAGGACGGGCCGCCGGCCGCCGTCGTCCTCGAGCCACTGCTGAACGTGGGCGGCGGCATCGTCCTCCCGCCGGGCTTGCTGGCCCGGCTGCGCCGGCTGTGTGATCGCACCGGCGCCTTGCTGATCCTGGACGAGGTTTTCACCGGCCTCGGCCGGACCGGCGCCTGGTTCGCCTCTCAGCATGAGGACGTACGGCCCGACCTGATGGTCCTGAGCAAGGGCCTGAACGGCGGGTACGCCCCGATCGGGGCGGCGGTCGCGGCCGGGCACCTGGCCGAGGACTTCGCCGCCGAGCCGGTCGTCGGCGGCCTGCGGTACGGGCACACCACCTCCGGCCATGCGATCGCCTGCGCCGCCGCCCTGGCCACCCTCGACGTCATCGAGGAGGACGGCCTGGTCGCCCGGTCCGCCCGGCACGGCGCCGACCTGCTCGACGCGCTCACCGCCGGCGCCACCGGTCCGCTGGTCACCGACGTACGGGGGCGCGGCTTGGTCGTGACGGTGGAAATGGCCGACGCCGATCTCGCGGCGCGCCTCGTGCAGGCGGCCACGGCTCGCCGACTGCTGCTGCGACAGCAGGGGCGGGCCGTGATGGCCGTACCGCCGCTCACCATCGACGAGACCGGTGTCCGGGAGATCGCCGAGTCGGTGGCCGGCGCACTGGACGACGTGCGGACCGGGGGCCGGCCGTGAGCGACGACGCCACATCGCCGGCGGCCGTACGCCGGATCATCGACGCGATCGCTGACCTACGTGCCCACCGTCCCCTCGCCGAGTCCACGATCCGCGGCATCGTCGACGACTACCTGGGCGGCCGGGTCACCGATTACCAGATGTCGGCCTGGCTGGCCACGGTCGCCTGCACCGGCCTGGGGCCGGCCGAGACCGCGGCTCTGACAATGGCGTACGTCGACAGTGGACTGCGGCTCACCCACTCCGGGGCCGGGCGGGTCGTCGACAAGCACAGCACCGGTGGGGTCGGGGACAAGGTCAGCCTCTTCGTCACGCCCGTGGTGGCGGCCTGCGGCGTCCCGGTGGTCAAGGTCTCCGGCCGCGGACTGGGTTTCATGGGCGGCACGGTGGACAAGCTCGAGTCGCTGGCCGGCCTGCGACTCGATCTCTCCGCCGCCGAGGTTGCCGACACGTTGAAGGCCGTGGGCATGGTGATCACCGGGCAGAGCGACGAGCTGGTCCCCGGCGATCGAGCCACCTATGCCCTGCGGGACGTGACGGGCACCGTCGAGAGCATGCCGCTCATCGCGGCCAGCGTGATGAGCAAGAAGATCGCCACCGGGGCGGCCGCGGTCGTCCTGGATGTGAAATGCGGTGAGGGTGCCCTGGTTCCCGGCCTGAGCGAGGCACGGACGCTGGCCCGGCTCATGATCGACATAGGCCGCGCGGCGGACGTGGAATGCCGGGCCGTGCTGACCGACATGGACCGGCCGCTCGGGCGCGCCGTCGGCAACGCCGCCGAGGTACGCGAGGCGATCCAGGCACTGCACGGCGAGGTCTTCCCCGGCTATCACGAGGTATGCCGGGAGATCGCCACCCAGATGGTGAGCCTGGGCCGCCCGGAACTGGAGCTCGCGGCGTGTGCGGATCTCGTCGACCGGGCGGTCGCCGGCGGCGAGGCACTGCGCACCTTCCGCCGGTGGGTCGAACACCAAGGCGGTGACGTGGCTCAGATCGACGACCCGGACCGGCTGCCGAGTGCCCGCAACGAGATCGTCGTACCGGCCACCGAGGACGGCTGGGTCACCGCGATCCGGCCGACGGAGATCGGCAAGGCCGCGCTCTGGCTCGGGGCGGGACGTTTCCACCCCCAGGCCTCCCTCGATCACAGCGCGGCGGTGCTGCTCGACCGCCAGGTCGGGGAACAGGTCACGGCCGGCGAGCCACTGGCCCGTCTTCTCTGGAACGGCGGCCGTCCCGACGAGGCCGAGAAGGCGGTCCGCGCGGCGTTCCGGATCGGCGGCCGACCGCCCGCGAGCAGCGGCGCGGTTCTCGAGGTCGTGAGCGGGTCCTGACCGCCGCCGCACCTGCGGGTGCAGTCGCCCAACGGCGGCCAGTCGGAGGCACCTCCGGCCGACCGCCCGATGATTGGAGTGAAGTGTGATGACAATCGACTCGTCGGACCTCCTGAAGAAAGCGGAGAACGTTCCCACCTTCGACGACGTTCCGTGGGACTTCCCCGTCGCCTGGGATCCGGGCGGCGGGGAATCGGACGGACGGGCGGCGGTCCGCGAGGTCGTCCACCGCTACCAGCGGCACGGGTTCGCCATCGTGCAACTTCCGCGCGGGACGACCGGTGAGCACTCGCTCGCCCCGATCGCCGAGGCGCTGCGGCTGGGAGCTCCGTTCGTGCCGCCGCTCTACCGGCTGAACGGCAACACGCCGCCCGTGGTGTCGCGGATCTCCGCCGGGCTGAACGTCTCGACCCCGGACGCCACTCATCCCTCGTTCGGGCGGACCAGCGGGCAACGCCTGCACACCGACGGCACCCTGCAGGACATCGGGGAGATTCGGACCACGCTGCTGCTGTGCCAATCGGTGAGCCGGACCGGGGGCGACACCCGCCTGTTCAACGCCACCGCGGCCTACGCCGGGTTGCTGGCCACCGATCTGCCGGCCGCCCTGGCGCTGGCCACGCCTGGCTGCCTCGTACGCCGAGCCACCGTCAACGGCAGCGACGACTTCAACGCGGGGCCCGCTTTCGCCGTCGTCGACGATCAATTGGTGACCCGCTATTCACTGACCGACACCGACCGGTGGGAGGTGCCGGACGGAATTTCGGCCGACGATTTGTGGCGCGGAACCGCGTACCTCGAAAAATGCGCGGAGGATCCCACGCTCTACCGCGAGCTGCGGATGGCGCCGGCCCAGGTTCTGGTGCTGGCCAATGCGCGACTCGCACACGGGCGGACCGCTTATACCGACGATCCGCGGCAGCCGCGATGCATGTTCCGGACCCTGCACGAGCGGGAGCCCTCTCCGGAGCTGACCCCATGCCCGTAGCGGACGGCGGGACCGGCGTCACCGCCGGCTTGAGCCCACCGCGGGCGCGGCGCGACGGTCGGGTCCTTCTGCTGGCCGGCGGCGCCGGCGGCCTGCTCCTCCTGGTGCTCGGGTGGGTCGTCGACCGGTGGGCGACGCCGGGCGTCGACCGGTGGCTCGCCGGCTCCGGCGGGGGTTCCGGCTCGACGATGCGAAGCGTCGCGGACACCGTCTCGTCGGCCGGCGGACTGCCCTGGTGGTGGCTCGCCTGCACGATCCTGTTGGTCGGCTCGTTGCGGAAGAGGCAATGGTGGACGGCGGCCGCGGCGGCGGTGGTGGCGCTGGTGGCCGGCTACGGCCGTACGGCGCTGGCGGAGTGGATCGCCCGCCCGCGGCCACCGTCGGCCGGGCCGGACGCGTACCTCAACTCCTTCCCCAGCGGCCACGCCGCCCAGGTCACGACGGCCGCCGTGGTGCTGAGCGTCTGGGCCTGGTACCACCTCCGCGCGGCAGCGCCGGCCATCGTCATCGGCTCCGCCGTGTGTGCCATGGTCGTGGGTGTCAGCCGGGTCGTCACCGGACAGCACTGGGCCACCGATGTGGCGGGTGGCTGGTTGTTCGGAGCCGCGGCGCCGATGCTGCTGCTCGGCGCGGGAATATGGGCGGACGCGGCCCGGAACGACAATTTGGAGCCGTCCGCCCCATTCCCGTCGGCGTGATGTCCGCTATTCTTCCGGGGTGAGCGAATCCACCTCTCAGCAAACGTCCGAAAATCGTTCCGATCGGGCCGCGAAAAAGGTCATCCTGCCGTCCGGCGGATTAGCCACGCGCCTGCTCCCGGCCACCAAATCAATTCCCAAGGAATTGCTGCCGATCGTCGACACGCCGATTCTTGAGCACCTGCTGCGGGAAGCGGGCGACGCCGGCATCACCGACGCGCTGGTGATCACGGTGCGCGGGAAGGAGGCGATCAACGACCATTTCGACACCGACCCCGCGTTGCTCGCGCACCTCGGCGACCGCTACGAGCGGCTTCTCGCCGGGACGCTGGACATCATCGACCGGATCACCGTCCACAGCGTGCGCCAGGGCGGGGCGACCGGCATGGGGCTCGCCGTACACCGCGCCCGCCGGCATATCGGGAACGAGCCCTTCGCGGTCGTCACCGGTGACGAGCTGCTCGACCGGGAGGCCGGCCTGCTGACTCGCATGATCGAGCTGCAGGCGGCCCGCGGCGGCATCGTGCTGGCGGTCAGCCCCGTGCCGGACGAGCTCGTACCGCTGAGCGACATGGCCGCGGTCAGCGAGGACGGCTCGGCCGAGCTGTTCACGGTGACCGACGTCGTGAAGCGGCCCCGCCTCGAGGACTCCCCGTCCCGGCTGGCCCTGGTCGGCCGCTACGTGCTGCCGCCGGAGATCTTCCCGGTGCTCGGCCGCACCGCCGCCGACGCGGGCGGCGAGGTGCAGCTGCCGGACGCGATGGTCGAGCTCGGCCGCGCCGGCGTGCCCATCCACGCCGTCCGGTACACCGGCGCCCGGTACGACGTCGCCACCCGGCTGGGCCTGCTGACCACGGCGATCCAGTTCGCCGGGCAGCGCGACGACCTGCGCGACGACCTGCTCGCCTGGTTGAGGAGCTACCTCAACGCCCAGATGCCCCAGCCCGTCGGCTGACCCAGTGCCCGCGGACGGTCATCAGCCGTCCGCGGGCCCTACCGGCGCGGTCTCGGCCAGGGCTTCGATGCGACGGCCATCAGTCGTCCGCGTGCCCTACCGGCGCCGTCTGCGCCAGTGCCTGGGTGAGGGCCTCGGTCAGCTCCGCCACGGTATGGAAGGCGAACACGACGCGCAGCGGAAGCTCGTGGCCCGTGTGGTCGCGGACTCGCGCCACCAGGCGGGCGGCCGCGAGCGAGTCGAGACCGAGATCGAGCAGCTGATCGTCCGGGTAGATCTCGTCGAGGTCGAGAATTTCGGCCAGCGCGTTCCGGATGAAGGCGTCGACCTGTGCGGCCGCGGTCATCGCGACGCCTCCCCCGCGGCGTCGTCCTGGCCGAACTCGGCCAGCCGGGCCGCCAGCAGGGCCGGCGTGGGCGCCTCGTAGACGTCCCGCAGCGACAACGTCAGACCGGTCGCCGCGCGTACCCGGGCCGAGAGCCGGGCCGCCAGCAGCGAGTGACCGCCGGCGTCGAAGAAATGGGTGTGCGGGCCCGGCTCCGGATGTTCCAGCAGAGCGGCCCACAGGCGGATGAGCGCCTCCACCGTCGGCTCGACCGCCCCCTCCGGCTCGGTGTCGTCAGCCGGGATCGGCGTCGCGGGATCCGCCGTCTCCATCGCCTCCAGAGCACGCCGGTCGAGTTTGTCGTTGGCCGTTCGGGGAAGCCGATCCACCAGCCGGAGGGAAGACGGTACGGCCGCCTCCGGCAGTCGCCCGCGCAGCCAGGACCGGATCTCGGTGGGGTCCGTTTCCGCCGATCCGGTACGGATGAACCCGGCGAGCGACGCCTCGAGCCCGGTGCCGCGCCGCACCACCGCCACCTCCAGCACGTCGGGATGGGTGAGCAGCGAGGCCTCGACGGCATCGAGCTCGATCCGGGTGCCGCGTACCTTGACCTGGCGATCATTGCGGCCGGCCAGGCGCAGCCGACCGTCGAATCCCCAGCTGCCGAGATCACCGGTCCGGTAGACCCGGCCCAGCAGAGGATGCCGGACGAACCGGTCCGCGGTCTCCTGCGGGCGCCCGGCGTAGCCCTCGGCCAGGCTGCCGGCCAGCCACACCTCGCCCGGCAGCCCGGGTGGCAAGGGCTCGCGGGCCGCATCGAGCACGTACGCCCGCCGCCCGGTCAACGGACGCCCGACCGTGATGTCGGTGGGGTCCTCGACCAGCTCGCCCGTCGCCCAGACGGTCGCTTCGGTCGGTCCGTACACGTTGAACAGCCGAGCGCCCGCGCCAACGAGCGCGGCGGCCAGATCGGAGGTCAACGGCTCGCCACCGCACAGGGTGGTCACGCCGGCCAGCGCATCGCGAGCCAGCGACGGCAACAGCAGTCGCCACACCGTCGGTGTCGCCTGTACCAGGGTGGGCGCGGCGTTCCAGAGCGATCCGGTCGCGTCCTGCTCCAGTCCCACCGGCTCGGCGAAGGGCAGCAGGACGTGGCCCCGCACGAGCGGGAGCACCAGCTCCAGCACCGACACGTCGAAGGTGAAGACCGTTGTCCAGGCGGTACGCCGGGACGCCTCGGGGCCCAGCAGGTCAGCCATGGCGGCGATGGTCGACTCCAGCTCACCGTGCCGCACGCGGACGCCCTTGGGCCGCCCGGTCGTACCGGACGTGAAGATCACGTAGGCGAGAGATTCCGGGCCGGCGACGGCACCGGGACGCGTGCCGTCCAGCCCCTGGCGCTCGTCCGACTCCCCCACCGCGTGCGGCTCCCCGACCCCGCCCGGCAGCGATTCGGCCGGTCCCGGCTCGGCGGCGATCAGATGCGGGCGGCCGTCGCTCCACCAGTCGTTGGCGTCCGCCAGCCCGTCGTCGCTGACCAGCACGACCACGCCGGCGTCTTCGCATTGCTCGGTCGCGTGCACCGGCACTCCATCCGGGGAGAGCGCGAGGAAGGCCGCCCCGGCTGCCCACACCGCGAGGACGGCGGCGGCCAGCGCCGGCCCGCGCCGCATGCGCAGCGCCACTACGTCGCCCGGCTTCACCCCGGCGTCGATCAGCCGGTCGCACAGCTCGCCGGCCGCCCGGTCGAGCGCCCGCCGAGTGATGACCGTCCCATTCACCTCCACCGCCGGCGCGCCCGGGTCCGCGGCGGCCAGCGTCGTCCATCGGTTCAGCAACCCGGGGCCCGGGGCGCTCTCGGACGAGCCGGCCGGAGCCGTCACCGCCCTGTCGGCGGCTGTCCAGAAGTCCAATGACCGCAGCGGACGGTCCGGGTGCTCGGCCGCCGACAGGAGCAGCTGTTCCATCCGGGCCAGGAACGCCTCGACGTACGGCCGGTCGAGCACCTCGGTGCTGAACGCGGCGCTGAGCACCAGCGACTTCTCGAAGTGCTCGACGTACAGCTCCAGGTCCAGCCGGCTGACGCCGTGATGCCAGCGCCGACGCTCGATCTGGCGCGCCGCTCCGCCCCCGATCCAGGCATCCCGCGAGGTACGGGGGATGTAGGTGAACAGGTAGCGGAACAGCGAGGTACGCCACGCCCCGGCGCCCTGGCCGTGCGGTGCGAGGCTCAGCCCGTCCACCGCGGTATCGCGGTGTTGCAGCCCGAGCAGGACGGCGTCACGCGTGTGTTGCACTGCGCTCTCCATGCCCAGGCCGAGGTCGATCCCGGTCAGGATCGGCAGAGTGTTGACGTGATAGCCGATGGCCCGCAGCGTGTCCGCCGTACGCAGGTCCACCGGCAAGCCGATGGCCAGCCGAGGATCCGCGCCGTGCCGCTGGAGAGCCACCGCGAACAAGGCGAGCAGCACCACGTTGTCACTTGCTCGGGACCGGTGTCGCAGGGTGGCCAGGGCATTCGACGCCGCCGGTGACAGGCTCCGCGACACCAGCGAGCCACGGAACGTCGGGCGTTCCGGGTCGGGCCGGGCTCCGTTCAGCGGTGAGCGATCGGGTGACATCTCGGCCAGGGCGGTCTGCCAGTACCGGACCTCGTCCGCCCGGGGTTCCGCCGGCGCGCCGAGATCCGGTGCGGACGGCAGCGTCAGCCCGAGGCGTCCGGCGCTCATGCTCTCGTAGCCGAAGGCGACCTCCTCCACCAGCAGTTCCGCCGAGCGGCCGTCGAAGACCACGTGGTGCGCCGTGAACAGCACCGCGCACCCGTCCCCGAGCAGCCACAGGCCGACCCGGAGCAGCAGATCGCGCTCGAGGTCGAACGGCCGGGCCACGAACGCGCGCATCGCCTCGTCGAGCTCGTCGCCGTATGCGGCCGTCTGCACCTCGACCGTGACGTCCAGCTCGGCGAGGTCCCTGATCCGGCGCACCGGGACGCCGTCCTGCTCGGTGAACGCCGAGCGCAGTTCCGGGTGGCGGGCGATCACCGATTCGACCACGGCGCCGAGCAGGGTGCTGTCGAGGTAGGCGTCGCACTCCAGCCCCACCGCCACGTTCGCCACCGCTGACCCGGGGTCGAGCTGGTGCAGCATCCACATCGCCCGGGATCCCGGGTCGAGCGAGCGCCACGAGCCCGCGGCCGGTTCGGACTGTGAGGATGACATCGATTCACGCCTTCCAGGCAGAGATTTCCGCGTCTGACCGCATCGTCGCCTCGGCGATCAGGAGTCGGTGACCGGCGGATTGAGGAACAAGCCGCCGTCCACCACGAGATTCACCCCGGTGATCCAGCTCGCCGCCGGTGACAGCAGGAAGAGCGCCGCCGAGGTGATGTCTTCCGGGGTGCCGAGGCGCCCCAGCGGCACATGCCGGGCGTCGTCGGCGAACGGACTGTCGGTCGCCAGCATGTTCTCGGCGACGCCCCGGGTCGGTACCGGACCGGGGGCGATGCCGTTCACCCGGATCCCGTGCCGTCCCCACTCGAACGCCCAGCTGCAGGTCAGCGAGAGGATGCCGGCCTTGGCCGCGCCGGAGTGCGAGAATCCCGGAAATCCCCGCTCCGGCTGGACGATCGTGATGTTGAGGATGTTGCCGTGCCGTTGCTCGATCATGTGGCCGACGAACGCCTGGGTCACGGCGAACGTCCCGTAGAGGTCGGCCTGGACGACGGTGTCGAACGCGCGCCGGGTCATCCGCTCCGCCGGCGTGAAGAAGTTCGCGGCGGCGTTGTTGACGACGATCGACGCGCCGCCGAACCGGCTCATCACGAAGTCCTGCAACCGGTCGACGTCGTCCGCCTCCCGGACGTCGCAGGGCAGGCTGCTGACGATGCGTCCGGTCCGGGCCGCGATCTCGAGCTCGGCGGCCTCCAGCCGCTCGATCGATCGACTGGTGATCATGACCTCGGCCCCGCGTGCGGTCAGCGCTCGCGCGATGCGCAGACCGATACCGGACGCCCCGCCGGTGACGACGGCCACCTCACCGTCGAACAACTTCGGGTTGAAGAAATCCTCGGGATCCATGGGTCAGCCCGCCTTCGTCGCGAGAAGTTCCTTGGCCAGCCGCTCGATCGTGTTGGCGTCGAAGAGAGCCCCGGCGCTCAGCTCCACGCCGAACCGCTCGCGCAGGCGCGCGCTCAGCTGCACCGCCACCAGCGAGTTGCCGCCGAGCTCGAAGAAGTCCTCGTCCAGGCCGATCTCATCGATGCCCAGGGCTTCGGTCCAGAGCTCGCGGACCGCCGCGACGATGGTCTCCATCGAATCGGGCACCGCCGCCGGCGCGGAGCTTTCCGTCCCCGTGGTGGCGGGCGCGGGCGGCGGGGTCGGAGGGGCGGTGACCGCGGCGACGGTCACCGGCTTCGGCGCGGGCTCGGTCGGGCGCGGCGCCACCGCTGCGCCGGACCACGGCATGCCCGGCACCGCTCCACCCGCCTTGGGCAGCACGAGGAGGAACGACGGATACCGGCCGTCGAGGATGTCCAGCAGCGCCTGCGCGCCCTCGCGAGGCCGTAGCAGGTTGTCGTCCACCTCCACCGGCCGCGATTCGCGCAGCGGCGCGTTTCCTACCGGTCCGGCGGCCGCGCTGCGCATCTGCTCCAGTGTCTGCACGCTCGGGGCGGCGACCTTGGGCTTCTCGGCCAGCCGTCGCATGAAGTCGTCGGCATCGACCTCCCGGACGGTGTAGCCGGTCACCTGAACGAGCAGCCGGCCGGTGTCCGGCTCGTACAGGTCGATGTCGACCAGGCGCACACCGTTCTTGTCCGGGCTCATCCGGCCGTGCGCCAGGACGCGAGCCGGTATCGGCGCGAAGAACCGCAGGCGGCGATAGAGGAAGGGGATGTAGTGCCGAGCCTGGGGCTCGGCGCCCTCCGCACGAGGACCGTCCGCCCGGTCCTCGTCCCCGGCCGGGATGATCATGCCGGCCCGGTCCAGCACCGCCGGGTGCAGCAGGTGCTCTTTGAGATCGGCCTGGTACTCCTCGGGCACGACGAGCTCGGCCAGGCACTCGCGAGGGCCGACTTCGAGGCGGGTCACGCAATCCCAGCGCGGGCCGAACTCGAGCCAGCCGCTCTGCGGGGACGGCAGCCGCGCCGGCGGCGCCTCGGCCAGCCCGGCCCGGATCGCGGCCACGTCGGCGTCCTGCGGCACGTCGGCCGGCCCGGCGGCGACCACTCCGTTCACGTGGTGCTGCCACGGCCGTTCGGTGCCGGCCGGCCGGGACTGGAGGCGGAAACGGTGCACGTCGGCCATCGGCGTGAAGGCCACCCGGAGCTCGATCGGCTCCGGCGCGTTGACCGGGGCTGCCAGGACGGCGTCGCGGACCTCGACCGCCCGGTCGGCCGGAACGAGACCGAGCTCCCGGGCCGCGGTGACGATCAGTTCCATGGACGCGGTGCCGGGAAGGGCGGAGCGGCCGGAGAAACGGTGTTCGGTCAGTTCCCAGTCCGTCTCGGGCGACAGGGTCCGCCGGAATTCCAACGCCTCCTGGGTGTCGGCCGGGGGCTCGCCCCGGCCGTCGCCGGTGGCCGGCGCGGCGGGCCGCGCGGCCGCGGCGGAGCCGCCGGTGAGCAGCTCGGCCACGCCCGCGGCCGCTTGCGCGAGCATGCCGACCTCGGACCACCCGGGCCAGGCGACCGAGGTCGTCCAGCAGTCACCGCGGCCGTTCTGCTGGGCCCAGGCGTTGAGGAACGCGTTGGCGGCCGCGTAGTCGGCGCTACCCAGCATGCCGGTCAGGCTGGCGATGCTCGAGAACAGCAGCAGGAAGTCCAGCGGCTGGCCGGCCAGGCACTCCTCGATCAGGACGGTGCCGTGCAGCTTCGGCGCCAGGACTTTCATGACGTCTTCGCGCGAGCGCTGCCGGACCAGGCCACCGCCCGCCACCCCGGCCGAGTGGACCACTCCGTGCAGGGCGCCGAACCGGTCCCGCACCTGGGCGAGCACCGACTTGAGCGAGTCCCGGTCGGTGACGTCACCGCGGACCACGAGCACCTCCGCGCCCGCCTCCTCCAACTCCTCGATGGCCGCGGCCAGCTGCGCTCCCTGTAACGAGTCCGTGGCCGGCGAGGCCGATCGGCCCATGAGCACCAGCCGCGGCTCCAGACCGGTGTCGGCCAGGGCCTGGGCGGTGACGAGCCCGATGCCGCCCAGCCCTCCGGTGATCAGGTAGGTGCCGTTGACCCGCAGCCTCGGCCGCCCGGGAAGGGACGTCCGGGGCACCGGCCGCAGCCCCGGCTCCCACCGGGCCGATCCGCGCAACGCCACCAGCGGCAGGTCGAGCGTCGCGATGGTGTCGGTCAGCATCTCGGCGCGCGTGCCGGCGCCGACGTCCACCAGCACGCAGCGCAGGTTCGCGTACTCCTGTTCCAAACTCCGCAACAGGCCGTGCACCATTGCGGTGGCCGGGTTGACCGTCTCGGCGCCGGTGACGTCGACCGCGTTGCGGGCCAGGACGAGAAGGATGGTCTCGTCCCGCCCTCGGGACCGCGCCACGGCCCGGGCGCAGGCCACCAGGTCGTGGTAGCCCCGCTCGAGCTGCTCGTCGAGATTCGCGCTGCTGACCTCTGCCGGACCACCGGCCAGCAGGGCATGGGCGATCAGCAGCGGAGCGTCCGGAGCGAGGTCGGACAGGATCCGGGTCCAGTCCTCCTCGGAGCCGGGGGCGAGGACCCGGCCGCCCGTGGGGGCCGGCCCGGTGGCCGGGCGCTCGGGGGCGGTCGCGATCCGGGTGCGGTAGCCGGCCCGCTGGAAGGCGCGCCGGAAAGCCGCCGCGTCGGGCAGCCCGCCCGGCAGGACCAACAGGGCGTCCTGCCCGCCGATCCGCGCGGCCGGGACCGGTGCGGTGCCCTCCAGCCTGCGGGTCCAGTCCCACGCCGCCAGGCTCCACTCGGACGCCGGTGCTCCGGGAACCGGCACCCCGGGCGCACTCTCCGCCGGGGATACGGCGGCCGGCTCGGCGACCGGGGCGGTGTCCTCGGTGGACGTCGGCGCGGCGGTCTCGGCCGGCGCCACCGGAAGGGCGTTGTCCCGCGCCGGCGAGTGGGTGACGGCTCGCTCGACCCAGAAACGACGGCGCTGGTACGCGTATCCGGGCATCTGGATGCGATGCAGGCCGCGGCCCGCATCCCGGCGGGCCAGATCGACCGGCAGGCCCTCGACCCACAGCCGGCCGAGCGTCTCCTCCAGGTCGTGCCGGCCCCGCTTGTCCGGCACGGTGGCCGGCGACGTCGGGAGGGCGACCGAGCCGGAGGACCGCACCTCGGCGTCGCCGCGCATCAGCGCGCTCAGCGTGTGCCCGGGACCGACCTCGAGCAGGAACGCCGGTCCCGCCTTCAGCAGCGTGTGCAGCGCGGGCGCGAACAGAACCGGGTCGACCAGCTGGCGGGCCCAGAAGCCGGGCTCTTGCGCCTGCTCGCCGGTCAGCTCCTGACCGGTGGCGACGGAGACCAGCGGGAGCGCGGGCGGCGACAGGGTGACGTCCTTGAGCATCGCCTCGAACGCCGCGGCGGCCGGCGCCATCATGGGCGAGTGGAACGCATGTGAGCTGCCCAGGCGGCTGGAGGCGATGCGATCGGAACGCAGCCGCTGAGCCACGTCCTCGATGGCCTCCTCCGGGCCGGAGACGATGGTCTGGGCCCGTCCGTTCACCGCGGCGAGCGACACGTCCTCGTTGAGATACGGCTCGACGGCCGCGCGACCGGCCGCCACGGCCAGCATCCGGCCGCGCGGCATCTCCTGCATCAGGCGGGCCCGCTCGGAGATCACGCGCAGACCGTCCTCGCGGCTGAATACCCCGGCCACCGTCGCCGCCGCGATCTCGCCGACGCTGTGGCCGAGCACCCGATCCGGGGTGAGTCCCCAGTCGGCGAGCAGATGGGCCATGGCGCACTCGAGCAGGTAGATCAGCGGCTGGGCCAGGCGCGTCTCCGCCATCACCTCCGGATCCTCGGCGGTGAGCCAGGCCCGCCTCAAGTCGAAGCCGAGCAGGGGCTCGAGGATCTCGAACGACTCGTCGCAGTACCGCTGGAACACCGGCTCCTCGCGATAGAGCTGGTGCGCCATGCCCGGGTGCTGGGCGCCCTGGCCCGGGAAGCAAAAGACCGGCGAACGGCGGGTTCCGTCGGCGCGAATGCCCGCGTTGCCCGACCGCAAGGCGGTCACGGCGCTCCCGGCGTCGCCGGCGACCAGGGCCCGGCGGTGGCGGCGCTGGGTGCGCCCGACGCGCAGGGTGTACGCGGAGTCGTGGAACGCCCGATCGTCGACGTTCTCCAGGTGGTCGGCCAGGCGGTCGGCGTACGCGTCCAGGGCCTTCTCCTCGGCCGCCGACCAGACCAGCAGCTCGCACGACCGGTCCGCGACCAGCGGGGTGCGGTCGGTCGCCGGCGCCTCCTCGAGGATGACGTGCCCGTTCGTCCCGCCGATCCCGAACGAGCTGACCCCGGCCCGGCGCGGCCGGTCCGCCACCCGCGGCCACGGCGTGGTCTCGGTCAGCACCGTGAACGGGGTCTTCTCCAATTGCAGCTTGGGATTGAGCTTGCGCAGGTTGATGCTGGCCGGTAGCACCTCGTGCTGCAGGGCGAGCACCGTCTTGATGAGACCGGAGGCGCCGGCTGCCTGGGCCATGTGCCCGACGTTGCCCTTCACCGACCCGAGTCCGCAGTACTGGGCCGGCAGCGGTTCACCGGCGACCCGCTGGAACGCGTCGACCAGCCCGGCGACCTCGATCGGGTCGCCGACCGAGGTCCCGGTGCCGTGCGCTTCGACGTAGGAGATGTCCCGGGGGTGAACGCCGGAGCTGCGCAGCGCGGCCGCGATGCACTCGGCCTGGCCGACGGGACTCGGCGTGGTGAAACCCGCCTTGCGGTCGCCGTCGTTGTTCAACGCGGTGCCCCGGATGACGGCCAGCACTTTGTCCCTATCGGCGAGCGCGTCGTCGAGGCGCTTGAGCAGGACGACACCGGCCCCGCTGCCGAAGTTGGTGCCGTCGGCGTCGGCGTCGAAGGGCCGAACGACCCCGTCCGACGAGACGATGCTCCCCTCCTGATGGATGTACCCGTAGGCGATCGGGAACTGGATGCTCGCCACCCCGGCCAGGGCCATGTCACAGTCTCGGGTCTGCAACGAGCGGCACGCGGTGTGCACCGCGGTCAGCGTGGAGGAGCAGGCGGTATGGACGGTCAGCGCCGGTCCCCGCAGCCCGAGCCGGTGGGCGACGAACGTGCCGACGTAGTCGGGGTGGTTCGCGATCTCGATGGACAGGAATCCGACGGTCTGCATGATGTCGGGGATGGGCTCGAGGTGGTCGACGCGGTAGCGCTGGTCGTTGGTCCCGCCGAACACGCCGATCGCGCCCGGGTACCGCGCCGGGTCGTAGCCGGCCTGCTCGATGGCGCTGTGGCAAAGCTCCAGGAAGACCCGCTGCCCGGGATCGCGCAGCTCGACCTCCTTCGGCGTCAGCCCGAAGCAGCGGTGATCGAACATGTCCGGCTCGGGCATGATCGGCCGGCGCCGGACGTAGCCCGGATTGGCCAGGTAGTCGGGCGACTCACCCCGCCGCAGCAGGTCGTCGTCCTCGAGCTCGGTGCAGCAGTCGCGGCCGGCCACGAGGTTGTCCCAGTACTCGCCGACGTCCATCGCCTGCGGAAAGCGAACTGCCGTTCCGATGACCGCGATGAATTCCATCATATCTCCCCCGCTTCTCACACCGTCGAATCAATACATCACCAGCGGGCGGTCGGCAGATCTGTGAAATTCCGCCCGCATGGACCGTCCAATGTCTTCTCCCGTGGGCGCGTAACCGACCGGCGCTGGTCCTGAGAGCCGCATGGTTTCTACCATGGACGCGATTCGATGAGCAAGGCCCGGAGCGCCGGTGTAGCCCGCGGCAATTGCTCTCGCCGGGTCCGTGGTTTACCTTTCCCGATGCGAGAGGCCGGGCTCCGGCCGGCCGTCGACGAAAGGCCGCCGCATGACGTCTTATGCCATACCGACCTCGGTTCAGCAGGAGGTCTGGATCGCCTCACTGGGCCGGGGCGGATCGTCGGTGACCGTCCCGGCGATACTCCGGATCCCGGGCGGGGTCGACCGGGCCCGGCTGGGTGCCGCGCTCGATGCGCTGACCGTCCGGCACACCGCCCTGCGCACCGTCTTCCGGCTCGGCGAACCGCACCGGGCGGTCATCGCCGAGCCGTACGCGATCCCGGTCGTCACCGCGGAGCCGGACGTGCCCGGCCCGGCCGGGCCGATCGCGTCGGCTCAGCAGCCGTTCCCCCCGGAGCTGCCGGAACGCGCTCGCGCCGTCCTCATCGGACTCCCCGACGACACGCACCTCCTCGCCTTGTCCGCGGACCACCTGGTGTGCGACGGGACCTCGGCTCAACTCCTCGGGCAGGACCTGGCGAACAGCTACCGCGACGGTCCGCAGCGCCTGCTGTCCGGCGGCGCCGACGACAGCTACGCGCGGTTCGCCGAGCACCAGCGCTCATGGTGGGACGGGCCGGCGGGCGCCCGGGTCCGTGACTTCTGGGACCGCTATTTCGACCGGTGGGGTTCGGGACTGCCGGGCTGCGCACTGGCCCGCGAGTCCGGCGCCCCGGGGTCGGAAAAAGCGGACCTTCCATTGTCGGCCGACGCGCGTAATGGTCTCGACGAGGTAGCACGGAAATGCGGGACGACGCGTTTTGTCGTATTGGCGGCAGCCATCCTTCGCCGTCAATTGTTGGAGACCGGTGCATCCGCCGCCGGTTTGAGCACGGACTTCCACGGCCGCACGGTTCCGTGGGCCGCGACGACGGTCGGACTTTTCGCGCACGGACTCAACGTCCATCTCAGCGCGAATGAGAAAGAAGATTTGACGTCCGCGGCCTCGGCGGTGCGCGACCGGCTCGAGGAATGTACGGCATCGGCGATCCCGCGCCGGGCCGTGATGAGCGGCCGAACGGAAGCCGGCGGCCCGGAGATGCCCAATCTCCATCTCGTCCCGGGCAACCGGCGGGTGCCCCGCACCCGCCCGTCCCGGGATGACGCCGATCAGCTGCCGCTACCACAGGTCCTCGATCTGTCGTTGTTCATTCAGGCTCGGCCCGGCCGGTTGACCGTCGAGCTGTCCGCCGGTCGCGGCGAGGCGACCGTCAGCGTCTGGATGTATCGGCGTGACTTCGATCCGGAGCGGGTGACGGACTTCTTCCACGCGGTGACGGAAGATCTGGCCACGACGTGACGACGCCGTCGATCTCGGCCGCGAAGTCGGCGCCGAGCTCCAGGCCGACGGCCGCCGCGTTGTTCCGCACCTGTTCCGGCCCGCTGGCGCCGGCCACCGCGGCGGTGACCCCCGGCCGGCTCAGAACCCAGGCGAGGGCCACCTGGGCCGGATCCGCCTCCCGTCGCGCGCACAGCCCGGCGAACGCGTCCGCGCGGGCCTGCGCGCCACCGGACCGGATCCGTGCCGCCCGCTCGGGTCCCATCCGGTCCAGCCGGCTTCCGGCCGGCTGCCGCCCCGACCGGTACTTGCCGGTCAGCAGGCCCTGAGCGAGCGGCGCGTACGCGAGGAAGGCGAGGTCCCGCGACCGGCAGTACGGCAGCAGCCGCGCCTCGGCCCCGCGCGAGAGGAGGTTCAGCTCGTCCTGCACGCACCCCATCCCGGGATAGGCGCGCACCGCCCGTTCCAGGTCTTCCGGGCCGAGGTTGGCACATCCGGCCACCCGGACCAGGCCTTCGGCGACCAGTTCGGTCAGCGCTCCCATGGTGTCCTCGACCGGGACGTCCGGGTCCGGCACGTGCAGCAGATAGACGTCCACCCAGCGGGTCCGAAGCCGGCGCAGCGACCCGAGAAGGGCTTCCCGGATCCGGTCCGGCCGCGCCGACGCCGGTCGCCCGTCGAACTCCGAGCCGCCTTTGGTGCACAACACCACCTCGTCCCGATGCGGGGCGAGAACGGCGCCGAGGATCTCCTCCGCCCGGCCACGGCGGTCCCGCCCGTAGCTGTCTGCGGTGTCGAACGTGGTGATGCCGCAGTCCAATGCGGCCGCGATCGCGGCCACCGAGGACGCCTCGTCGTTGTACTTGGTGAAGCCGCTGGTGCCCAGGACCATCCGGCCGCCGGGGAACGTCACGACGACACCGTGGCCAGCGGACCGCTGACGTACGGGCCGATGCCGTACATCCGCACCGGTTCCAAGGGGACCAGGACGTGCCGGCGCCCGCGCGCGTCGGTGACCGGCTCGGTGGCCGGCGCCGCGGCCCGGGCATAGCAGGTGAGGACCGTTCCGTCGTCCCGATGTTTCTGCAGCGCCAGCCGCGGGACGTGCTTCAGGTCGCGGTCGCGGACCGTGTCGAGATAGAGGAACATCGTCAACGAGGCCGACCGGTCGAACTGCAGCTTGACCGCCGCCAGGTGGGGCCAGCCGGAACTGCCGTAGCTCGCGACCGCGCACATGTAGATGGCGTTCCAGGTCTCCACGAAGTCACGGGCCCGCAGGGTCCGGTCCGGCTTGGCGAAGAACGACGTCTGCACCGGGCCTGCCCGGTCGAGCGATGCGTCGAGGATCTTCTGCACCCGGTCCAGACCGGCGGGATCCCAGTCCTCGGTCTCATTCATGATCGCTCTCCCCGTTCCTCGTCGTCGTTTCCGGGCGGGTGAGCAGGCGGCGCGCCGCGCCGACCACGTTCCCGGCCGTCATCCCGAAATGCTCGAGCAGGACATCGCCGTGATCGGAGGCGCCGAACTCGTCCACCGACAACACCTCGCCGTCCAGCCCGACCCACCGATGCCAGCCCATCGAGGACCCGGCCTCGACCGCCAGCCGGATCCGGACAGCCGGCGGCAGGACGGCGTCCCGATATTCGGTCTCCTGCGCGCCGAACAGCTCCCAGCAGGGCATCGAGATCACCCGGACCGCCGTGCCGGAACGGGTGAGCTCGCGTGCCGCGGCCACGGCCAGATGGACCTCGCTGCCGCTGGCAAGCAGCAGGATGTCCGGTTGACCCGGGCAGTCGGCGAGCACGTATCCGCCCCGGGCGACGCCGGCCGCCGCGGCGGCCGCGCCGGCCTCGTCCAGAACCGGTAGGAGCTGGCGAGCCAAGACCAGGGCGACCGGGCCGTCGGTCCGGGCCAGGACCGCACGCCAGGCGTGAGTGGTCTCGTACGCGTCGGCCGGGCGCATCACCCAGAGACCGGGCATGGCGCGCAGCGAGGCCAGGTGCTCGACCGGCTGATGGGTACGCCCGTCCGCCCCGATGGCGATCGAGTCGTGCGTCCAGATCCACAACACTGGAAGACCCATGAGCGCGGACAGCCGGACCGCCGGACGCATGTAGTCGCCGAAGGTGAGGAACGTGGATCCGAACGGCTTGGGGATGCCACCGTGCAACGCGAGCCCGTTGACGATCGCGGCCATCCCGTGCTCCCGGACCCCGAAGGCCAGGTTGCGGTCCGGAGCCGCCGCGGTGAAGAAGCTCGCCCCGGCCACCGCGGTCTTGGTCGAGTCGACGAGGTCCGCCGCTCCGCCGGCCATCGTCGGCAATCGGTCGCTGAGCTCGTCCATGATCAGCCGGGAGACGTTGCGGGGGGACACCGGCTCGTGTCCGGGAACCGGGAAACCGGCCAGCACGTCCGCGGGGACCGGCCCGTGCGCCGCATCCCACCCGGCCCGCAGTTCCGGGAACTCCCGGCTCCACTCGCCGAAGGTCTTTTCCCACAGGGATCTGTCCCGGTCACCGCGCGGGCGCGCGTCGAGCATCCGGGCGCTGTCGGCCGGGACCTGGAAGGTGCGGGCCGGATCCAGGCCGAGCGCGGCCTTCGTCCGGGCGGCCTCGGTGGCGCCGAGCGGGGACCCGTGCGCCTTGGTCGTCCCGCGTACCGCCTCGGCCGGGTACCCGATCTCGGTCGGCAGGACCACCAGGGTCGGCCGGCCGTCGCCGCGGTGCCGTGCCCGGCGCAACGCGTCCGCGAGAACCTCGACGTCCTCGACCGCGGCAACCTGCTCGACCGCCCAGCCGCTGGCCCGGAATCGAGCGAGCTGATCCTCGACACCGAACGACAGCGAGGTCGGGCCGTCGATGGTGATGCCGTTGCTGTCGTAGCACACCACGAGCTTGTCCAGGCCCCATTGCCCGGCCAGGGAGATCGCCTCCTGGCTGACGCCCTCCATCAGGTCGCCGTCCGACGCCACCACCAGCGTGGCATGGTCGACGATCTCGAACCCCGGGCGGTTGAACCGGGCGGCCAGCAGGCGTTCGGCCACCGCCAGGCCGACTGCCGTGGCCAGCCCTTGACCGAGCGGACCGGTGGTGGTCTCCACGCCGGGCGTCAGGCCGCGCTCGGGGTGACCGGGGGTGATCGAGCCCAGGCGCCGGAACGATCGCAGGTCGTCCAGGGTCACGGCATAACCGGCGAGGTGCAGCAGGACGTACTGCCAGGCCGAGGCGTGCCCGGCGCTGAGCACCAGGCGATCCCGGTCCGGCCAGTCCGGCCGGGCGGGGTCGTGCCGCAGCACGTCACCGTAGATCGCGCATCCGAGCGGCGCGAGGGCCAGCGCCGCCCCGACGTGGCCGTTTCCGGCGTGCTCGACGGTGTCGATGATCAAGCCCCGGGCCGTGGCCACCGGCCCGGCCCACCGGGAGCTCTCGGCGCCGGTCACGCGTCGTGTCCGATCGGCTCGGCCGAGTGCAGCTCGACGCACGACCAACGGACCGGTGTCGAGGGCCCGGCGTCGGTGCAGGACTGGAGCCGGGCCGGCGACTGGTCCTCGGAACGGACCGTCACCGTGTGCCGGCGCCCGTCGGCCGTGGTGAACCGGCTGCGGTAGGTCCGGTCGCCCGCCTCGACCGCTCTCTCGACCAGTGACACCTCGTCCAGCCCGAGGTACGAACCCTGCTGGCGGAGCGCGTCGTCGGCCGCCTGCTCCGGGATGGTGTACGTCGACCGGCCACGGAAATGCTCCAGTTCGATCCGGCCCGCCTCGGTCGCGGCCGTGATCGCCGCGGCCGCCGCCGGGTCGACCCGGCCGTAGTAATGCCCGTGCGGGAAGACGACCACGTTCGCCGCGAACTTGTGCCCCCCGACGTGTGCGGTGCGGCGGGCCCGATCGCCCACCTGCGCCCGGAGTGCGACGTGCACCGCGGCGCCGCTCCGCCCGCAGCACGGGTCGCCGGCCTCGTTCGCGCAGACCGCGTACAACGGCTCCGCCACCGGTTCAAAGTCCGGCGGGAGCTGCCCGGCCGCCAGGGCCGCGAAGTCGAACCCCAGCAGGTCGGCGAGGCCGTCGACCGCCCTCCGTCCCCATCCGGGCGCCCGGCCCGGCGCGCGCACCGCGGCGTAACACCACCGGGGCTCCTGCTCGGCGGGTGGGCTGATGAGCTGCGTCCGTACGCCGATCCGGCGCTCGATCCGGTCCAGTTCGGCGGTGCCGGCCGGGTCGAGGCCGCTCTCGGTCAGGGCGTTCTTGCCCCATGGGCCGGCGTGCTCCAGCAGCAGCCAGGCGGTCACCTCGAGCGCGGTGGCGGTCAACGGATCGCCCAGCTGCTGGGCGAGCACCGAGCACGCCGGCGTGTCCGGACTGACGATTGCGGTCATCGGGCGTCACCTTTCAGGAGGGCGCGGAGCAGTTCGAGATCGGCGCCCAGCGCGTCCGGCGGCACCGAGATGTTGAGGCGAATGGCTTGGGTGGCGGGATACAGCCGGCTCCACACCTGTTCGTCGGCGCCGAACAGGTACATCGGGTTGACCTTGAGCCCGATCCGGGCCGCGTCCGTCGCCCACCCGGTGATGGCGCGTCCGGTGTGCAGGTCCGGGATCCGGCGAAGCGCCGAGTAGCCGGCCACCGGGTCCGGCACTCGGTCCACCGGCACGAGCAGGCCACTGCGGTCGGCGATGTCCAGGGCTTGCAGGAACTCACCGCGGTGCGCGCCGGCCACGGCGCGGAACTCGGTCAGCGCCGGTTCGCCGCACCACGGCAGGCGCGCGGCGCGGAAGGCCTCCGCCAGCACCGGGGCCCGTCCCGCCCCGCCCGGGTCGAACACCGCCAGCAGGAGCGCCAGGTGAACCGCGGCGACCCGCCCGAGGCCCACCGACACCGAGTACCCGCGTTCGAAGCGATCCGCCCGCGCGTAGGCCAGCAGCTCGGGATCACGGGTCAGCATGATTCCGCACCGGATGCCCGGCACCGAGAGATCCTTCGACGGGCTCATCAGCACCGCGGTGCGCTCCAGCGATCCGATCCGGGCCCGCAGCTGAGCCCGGAACTCGTCGGCCGGCTGGAACGTCGGCAACGCGAAGACGTGGTCCACGACGTCGAACGACGGTGCGAGGGCCTGCCGTACCGGCGCCGTCCGCGCCCACGCCCCGCTGACCCCGTTGGGCGCGATGTCCACGAGCAGCGGCCCAACGTCCCGTTCCCCGGATACTCGCAGGATCCGGCCGTCCGCGGTGTAGTACGCGCACACCGGGACCCGGTGCCGGGCCGCGGATTGCTCGAAGCTGCAGTACAGCGGCAAGGGGAAGGCCGCCGGCAGGCGCCGGGCCGCGGCGAAACCCAGCAGGACGCTGATCGCCTCGGTACTTCCGTTGAACAGCACCACGTGCTCGGGTTCGAGCTCGGTGTCCAGGTACCGCCCGGCGAGCTGAGCGATCAGGGAGCGGTCGGCGAGATCGTCCGCGCCGGTGTAGTCGGCGAGCCGCCCGTCGAACATGTCGTCGTACATCCGGCCCAGCCAGTGCCGCACCGCCGTGACGGGCATCCGGCGGTTGATGCCGTACCCGATCTGGCGCGCGGTCGCGGTGGCGCCGGAGCGGATACGGCGGTAATAGGTCACGCACTGCACGTCGGGCAGCGCCGGGAAGCCGGCGTCCGCCGGAGCGGCGAGCGGTGGATAAGAGCCGGTGACGGGAGACAGCGAGTCCAGCTCCGGCGCGGTCCCGACGGCCGGCATCACGCTGCCGCACCCACGACGAGGTGCAGACGCAGGTCGCGTGCGCCGTTCAGAGCGGTGTGGGTGTGCCGGGTGTCGACGAAGTAGGCGTCACCGTCGGCCGGCATCCGAAAGACGTTGTTCTCGTCGACGAATACGAACACCGCGTGCTCCGTCGTCTCGATGGCGACATGGACGCGAGGCGTGGCGTCGCGGTGCACCGAGTAGCAATGCCTCGGATCGACACCGAGCAGCCGCGCCCGGAAGACGGTGAACGGGAAGCCGGCCAGCACCTCGGCGAGGTACGTGCCTTCGAGCTCCGGGTTCAGGGTGTCGTACTCCTGTTCCGGGGCGATGTCCTTCTCCTGGTAGCAGGACTCGTACCAGGGATCGGTCGAGCCGGGCCGGATCTGGAGAGCGAGCTGCCGGGTGGACTCGAAGATGAGCGGATGCTTCTCCAGCAGGCCGCTCGTCTCGGCGCGCAGCCGTTCCACGTCGATGCCGAGCGGGAACCGCCCGACGAGCGGCGCGCCCGTTGCGCCCCGGACGATCCACTCGGGCTCCGGCATTGTCTTACGGTCGTTCATCGACGCGCTCCATCCCGTGGTCGTCGACCAGGTATTGGTCAGGGACCGGCAATTGTCCGAACTGTCGTGCGTGCACGAGCGTGTAGGCACCGAACGAAGTGGCCAGGAGGCGGTCGCCGACGGCGAGGCGGGTCGCCGACGGCGTCCGTGCGGTACGCCGGAACCGATCCTTTTCGTACAGCGACGGACCGAAGACGTCGCCGGTGAAGACCTGCGATGCGTCGGCGACCGGGTGGAACGACGGGTAGGCCCAGGGCGCGAGATTCCACGCCGACGCGTCGACCACCACGCCCTGACCGTGCGGCGACGCGCAGTCGGCGTCGAGCACCTGGGTGACCAGGTAGGCGTGGTCGAGGGTGAGCGCGGCCCCGGGCTCCATCCACACGCTCAGCTCCGGACCGTCGTACGCGCGGAGCTCGGCCCCGATCGTCCGCAGTGTCGCGTCGAGGAGGTCAGGTCGTCGCGACAGGCGCAGCAGGCCACCGCCCAGGTTGATCTGATCGACGGTGCCCAGCAGGCGGGCGACGAGCACGGCGTACCGGGCCCGGAAGGCCAGGAGGTCCGGGGTCACCTCACCGGTGTGCACGCGTACCCGCCGCACGGGTTGCGGCGCCGACCGGAGGCGATCGGCGAGGCGCTCGTCGAGCACCAGCCCGAAACGGCTTTCCTGGCCCCGGCTGGTGGACGAGCGCAGGACGTCCGGGAGCGGCACCCGGACTCGCACCCCCCAGTCCACCGCGCCACCGGCCGCCGCGGGGAACGGCTGTTCCAGCAACTGGTCCAGCTGCACGGGCGACTGCGCGTCGAAGAGCACACCGCCGGCGAGCAGGTCCGGAATCTGTTCCCGGGCGAACGCCGGGCCGGTGGCGGAGATGCGGCTGAACCCGAGGCTCCGGGCCAGCCGGAGCTCCTCGGCCGTCGCCACGTCCGCGGCCCGGACTGTTTCCCGCAGGAGCCGGACGATCGGCGCGCTGGCGCAGGCCTTGAGGGCACAGTGCATGCTCAGGCCGTGCCGGGCCAGCAGGCGCCCGAGGAACCCGATGTGAGCGGTCAGGCCGGGAACGTCCCAGAGAATGCCGGGGGTCGACTTGACCTGCGCGGCCGCCCGGACGATCCGCGCCGGCACCGCGTTTTCCGGCGGGTCGAACGGTGCGGCTCCGTCCGCCGTCTCCGTACCCCGGAAGACCGGGGATTCCCGCAGGGCCGTCACCTCAGCCGTGTATCGCGTCCATCCACCGGTGCGCACGCTTCCCCCTTAGCGCCACAGAAAAATCTCCTGGGATGTCGGTGCCGTCACGCCGTCGAGAGTGGACTCAGTCGCCGGCGGTGGCCACCACGCTTCGCCCCAGACGGTCGCTCGGGAGCGCGGCTTCGTCGCCCGGCTCGAACCAGTACGGCCGCCCCGCGGCGTCCCGGACATCGTGGGCCAGGCGGAGCACCTTCTCGGCGTCACCGTCCCGCGCCGCCGTGAATGCCTGGACAAGCAGATCCACCGACTCCTCGCGGGCGCCGGTGAACGTCAGCTCGTTGACTCCCAGACGCAGCGCCGGCCCGGGTACGCCGGGCAGGTCCACCTGGACGTTCACCCGGATCTGTCCCTCGTAGAGGCATCCGGCGAACGCGTCCGTCGCCGCCGCGTCCCCGATCCGCACCCACACCTGGTGGTTCTCCGTCGCCCGGCCGTCCTCGAGCACGACATCGAATCCGGCCTCGCCCAGCCCGGTCTCGAAACGGCGAGCGTTCGCGACGGTCTGCGCGGCGTATGCGGGCCCGAACACGGTGAACTCGGTGGCAGCCACCCCGAGCGCCAGTGTCTCGGCGAAGTGGTGCGACGAGAGGAGCGTGAACTGCGCCTCGGCGATGGCCCGGTGCAGCTCGGGACGGCGGGTCATGAGCACGCCCTTGTGCGGTCCGGGGAAAGTCTTGTGCGTCGACCCGCCGATGGAGTCCGCGCCGTCGTCCAGCGGGTTCGGGTGCGCGCCGCCGAGCACCAGCCCGAGCGAGTGACTGCAGTCGACGTGGACAAGCGTGGCGGGCGACTCGGCCCGGACCGACTCGACGACCGCCGTCACGTCCAGGACCTGACGGCTGTTCTGCAGGTCCAGGTAGACGAGCCGGGGCCGGTGGGTGCGCAACGCCGACCGCAGCGCGGTGTCGTCCACCGTGCCCGTACGCACCGGCAACAGCGAGACCTCGAAGCCGAGCCGCCGTGCGACCGAACCGGTGGCGTAGTGCCCGCCGCGTTCCGGGTGGACGCACAGAACGTGTCCGCCGGGCGGCCCGCCGAGGCCGGCCAGGGCGAGGACCATCGCGCTCATGCCGGAGATCGGCCGCACGTTCACCAGCTCGGTACCGGCCAGATCCCCGAGACTCGACTTGGTCAGGTCGGTCTCGAGGAAGCCCACCGACTGCCCGCCACGGAACTGCCAGAAGCCCGGGTCCAGGCCGTCGTTGAAGAAGTAGCGGTGGTAGAAATCCGTTCCCAGCACGCTGGACGCCAGCGGCGAGAGCCGGTTCTCACTGGGCACCAGGTTGAGCGCGTCGCGCGACGTCCGGCCGGCATCGGCCAGGACCCCCATGACGTCGCCTAGACGTCTTTTGACCGCGGCCGGTTCGTGACCGCTGATCCGCATCCGGTTTGCCACGTCGCCGTCGATGGCTCAAACGAGCGAGGCGACGAGTGCGAAATTGCGGGCACGCACAAACATTGAATTCACAACAATTTCCCCCCGGTACAAAGCAGACCACGAACCAGCCATTCGAGAAACGCGATTGGCGAGTTGTGGCCACAATGCGAAGTGTCGCGAACAATAGCAACTCTATGTCGCTTCGACGAGCATGAATGCTACCTACGGCGCCGAGAGGCTGTCAAGGGACGGGTGTCCGGTGCAGACATCCCGAGATCACTCACAGTAGATGAGCACGTACGGTAAGTAGGAACCTTCCCGCGTCCAGGCCATCCGGAGCGCACCTCAGCGTCACGACCCTTCGATACTAGGCATATCGAATTCAGTCGAATCAATGTCGAGTCGGGAATTCCGGTCGTATGCGGCCGCGCCGATCTCGGGTGGCTCCGCCGAGCCGGCGGCGAGCTGGGGGCGCGGAATAATGGCTCGATCGAGTTGCCGGGCCAGCCGCGGAATAGAGGTCGAGGTCAAATAAGCTTCCGCCCCGGCGTCGAGGGCACGGCGTATCACGCCCTGATAGTCCACCCCCAGACTCTCGTCCGCCACCTCGGCGATGACGATTCTCGCGGCGGGGAACATCGCCCGGAGATTGCCGATCAACTGGGGACTTGCGGGTGGTAGCAGCAACACGTCGGTCGTCGCGGTCGCCGCCCGCAGGTCGACGACGATGTAGCCGTCGCCGAGTTCGGCGGACAACGCGGCGCGCGCCGATTCCGACAGTTTCATCGCGGCGGCGACCACGGTCACCCGGTCGGGCACGTCCTCGGCGGCCCGGTCGGGCCGGCTCGCCGGCCCGGGCACCTCCTCCGCGGCCCGGTCCGGGGAAATGACGACTCCGGTAAGCACGCTACCGGCACCGGTTATCGTGGCGACCCGGGCGCCGCCGCGCACGATGGCGATCTCCTCCCCGGGCTGGAGCGCATCGATGCGGGCCACGACGTCATCCGGAAGGCCCGTGACGTCGATACCGGCCGCGTCGGATCCATCGGTCATGGCACCGGCGATGATCAGCCGGTCACCGGCGGGGCGGCGGCCACCTCGTTGATGACGCGGGCGACCTCGCGGCGGCCCAGCAGCTCCAGCCGGGTGCACTCCACGGCGGTGATCTCGGTGGCGGATGCGCCCGGCCAATTCCCCCACAGCGGCGCCTCGCTGGAGTTCACCAGATGGACCGGCCCGGGCCACGGCGTGTACGTGGCGTTGTGCACCGCGATCAGGTGCCGGAGCCAGTCGACGGCCGCACCGGTGAGTTCGGCGGCGATCTCCCGGGCCACGACGGCATCGCCGATGTCACCCATCAGGACGTCGGTCGCTGCGGCCATCAACGCCTCCCGCATCAGCCCGAGCACCCCGGCCGGGTCCTGCCGCAACGACGTCTCGGAGACGTCCACCGTGGACGCGCGATCACCATAGCGGCTCAGCAGGCTCTCGAACGACGTCGCGACGAAGCTCGGCGGGCAGCCGGCGCCGTCAACAGCGATGACCGGAACGACCCGGCCGGTGCGCTCGAACAGGATCCGGGCGATGTCCTGCCCGATCGGTGCGGCCATGCAGAACGCGGCAACGCAGGCGATCTCGTCCTCGGGCGTGGCCAGACGTCCCAGTAGTTCCCGCGCCCACTCCTCGCTGGTGAACGCCTGCGGCAGCCGGCCGCCCAGCACGTCCACCAGCCGGACCGTCAGCTGCGTGCTCAGCCCGGTCAGCCGTGGCCGGCGTTCCAGGCCCGGATAGTCCAACCCGAGCACGACGGGCAGCCGTTCCCCCGATGCCATCACAGCGTCATACCCTCCCGTAGAAGACGCTCGATATCCAGCACATCGTAGGCACCGATCGGCTACGTGGTCGCCCCGCACCGTAACTGCTGACGGCGAGGCTCGATGAACGCTGCATGAAGTGCCGCCACAACCGTGGGCGCCTTGGTCGCTCGATCGCTCCATTGCTTCAGCACTTCCGGCGGACGGGCGAGCGCCGTCCGCAGTTGAATGTGTATCTGCTCGGCCGTCGCCCGGTCTTGTATGTCGGGATCGGGATCCGAGTCGACCGCGATGTCGAGCTACGACTTGGCCAGGCGGCGTTTGCGGAAGAACCAGCGGATGCACCTGTTGCGGTTGCCCGCCGAGGAGTCCGGGTTGCGGGCTGGACTGCTGTAAGCGTTGCAGCACAAGTACCCCATGCGGTTCATGACCGCATTCAAGAAGGCGGCCGGCCGAAGCCGGGCCGCGCCACGCACTACAGGCCCACGGCCCACGCGCACGCCGATCAACGCCGAGCCGCCGAGTAGGTCCACCGCATTCGCCGAAGATTCGATGATCAATCTTCAGGATCCGGATAGCCGCACTATAAGAGCCGCCTCAATCCATCGAAATCTGGGAGAGTTTGACCTCGATTGATGGCAACCGTGACGGCAACCCAGGCTTACCGGAGCATCGCCCGACAATCAACCATTCACGCAACGTGACTTCCTGCGACAGACCCACCGCTCGCCTGACCTTACTTCCCGTATGGCGGCTCGCCGAGTGCATGGCTGAGACGATTGAGTACCTCGTCAGCAGTGAAGTCCCATCCGGTTAGCCGCTGCCCACTCCAATTGATACCCACGCGGAAGTCATCCTTAGCAGGTCCGGCAGCGCCGCACTTCGCCAATGATCCAAGGGCATCGAAACAGCACGAAATTGAGTCCCCATAGATTAGCGGCCCGCTGCGCACGGGCCTCCGATGACCAATAGGGAAAAGCTGGCCGCCCAGAACTCGAGAGTGGGGTGGGGCTGCCACCGTCGTCTCGAACCCACCAAACAGTATGAGTTTGGACGATCTCGCGGAAGAACGCCGCCGCCTGAGCCCGCTTGTGCTAGCCCTTGAAGCGAGCCGCCGCAGTTGTGCACGAGGACCGGCGTTTCGCCTGCCATCACATAGTACGTGTGGCATATTCACGACCGACACGGAGCGTTACCTATCCGGGCAGGAGCTGTCACCTGGTCTTTCGTGGATGGGCCCGATAGCGGATCGGGCTGTCGGGCCGCGTTGACGGCAACCGTGACGGCAACGTGCACAGACCACCACGTCCGAACGACACCCGTGCTACCTGGCGAGGGCCCGGCGGAGGTCCTTCATCAACAGCAGCAGGTGCATCGGGTCCGTGGGGCTCGGCTCGAACTTGGCCAGGCGCAGGTAGAAGTCTCGGGCGGCGTCGGTTTCGCAGTGGATGAGCACGGCCCGGACACCGATGACCTCGGCGGCGGCGGCAATCCGCCGCAGCGCGTCGACTACCAGGGCACGTCCGAGGGCGGCACCCTGGGCGCTGCGGTCGACGCCGAGCCGGGTCAGGATCACCACGGGCTGGTGGTAACGGCCGGCGCCCTGCCGTAGTCGCGGAGAGGCGTCAGCCGGGGCGACGCTGCCTGCCGCGAGCGCGTAGTAACCGACAACGCGGCGATCCGGGTGATCGGAGTCGCCGACGACGTACACGCGGGACAGCCCGGCCCGGTGTGCCTGCAGGGCATGCTCGGTCAGCCAGACGGACTGGGCCGGCGAGCCGCAGTCGAAGCCGCTCACCACATGCGCAGCCGACAACGGCTCGACCGGAGAGAAACGCGAACTCACCGCCGAGCCTCGCCCAAGTCGTCGAGGACCGTCGGCGTGCTCAGCAGTTCCCGCAAACCGGCGATGTCGCAAGCCGAGCGGTCCAGAGCCTCGTCGAACACCTGCCACGCGTCCTCGTCCAGCAGGAACGCCCGCCGGTCAGCCAGCACATCAGCAGCCGCGTCGGTAGCCGCCTTCAACACGAACGTCGACACACTCGCACCAGCGGCCAGACTGGCCGCCTCCAGCAACGCCTTCTGCTCGGCATCCACCCGCAGATGCAGCCGCTCCGCCTTCGCACTCATCACCCAAGTGTACGCACAACGTACGCCAGCACGAAGGGCTGGACCGAGGCTGGTCCAAATTTGCTCTACATAATCAAGAACGGCCCGGCCGATGGCCGGGCCGCGCGCACGCGCTACAGGCCTACGGCCCCGCGCGCACGCCGTCCGCACCGAACCACTGACCCCGAACTCGGACAGTGGGGGACGGCGCCATACCACCCGGCTGATCGGCGAAACGACCCTCCGCCCGGGATGTCGCGTCGCTGTGCGGCCACAGCAGTCGGGCGGTCCGGTTCGGGCACCAGCCCAATATATCGATCAGTGCTGATATGTATCCGAGACTGACGGCAACCTTGACGGCAACCCAGGAGAACACCCACGCACGCGAGGGCCCAGCGAGGCCAGCCGATAGCGGAGCGTAGTGGCTGCTTCAAATCGGCGCAGGCATAACCAACGCTCGCCGCCTACGATCGGATCACCCACTGACGGACGATTTCCATTACCTGGTCTAGCTCCTGCCGAGAATCAATCTGCCGATGTTCAGAGCGGACCTCAGAAGTTGCGACGTCGATGAGATCAAATTCGGACTGCCCGTCTTCCCAGAGAACAATTTGACTCATCATTTCCGAGCTTTCCAGTATCCATCGAATAGAGCGGGGATTCCGATCTCCTGGTGATTCCTCGATTTCGGAACTGGCACCCAGACTTGTCGGAACATGCTCCGGGCGAGTGATCCAACCACGGAAAGCTTCCAGCAGCTCAGAGCCCCTTAGCATCCGGCACCTCCGCCCAGCGTAATGTTCTTCGCCGCCGGCAGCTCAAGCGGCGCACCACCCTTGCTAACCGCCAGTCGCGAGAAGACAGTGCTGGAGTCTGACATCTTGAAGTCGCCCGGACGACCACCTGGAATCAGCGACGACCGGGGAACATCAAACTCTGCATACACGGATCCTGGACGCGCGGACCTGTACGCCTCTGGATCAGCTGGATGCACCACGTAGGTGAGGCCGCCACCCCCACGCTGCACCATTCCTGTCCTCACCATCGCATCATATTCGGCCTGCGACATCCACCGACCGACTCGGGCAACGTCGTCGCCGCCATCGTTGTGGACGAGCACGGGCGTGTTGCCGGCGAGCACATAGTACGTATGCAGGTCGTCGATGGTCAGGTTGTATGCGGGGGCCATGCGGTGGGTGGTGACACTGAAGCCGTCCACGTGAGCTGGCGCGCCGGTCGGGGTCAGTAGGACGTCGCCCTTTTCGAGGTCGTCGGCGCGCTCCCAGCGGCCGTCGGTTTCGTCCCAGAACGGGTGGTCCTCAGTTGTCGTCAATGGCTTGCCGTCGATGGTCAGGGTGTAGAGGTCGTCGTCGTGGACCCAAACCGTCTGTACCTTCCGGATCCCCTTCTGGCCGGTCTCCGGGTCAGCGGCCTGGACCTCGTCGCCCTCCTTGACGTCCTTGAACGTCTTGGTGGTGCCGTCGGCCATCAGGACCTGCGTGTCGGCTGAGAAGCTCTTCCGGCCGCCGGCCGCGAACGCTCGGCTCTGGCACGCCGGCAGACCCGATATCGCCTCCCCGATCATGCCGATCGCCGCGAGGCCCGTCTTCCAGGCCGGCGTTCCGTGGGCCTCCGTCTCCGCGTGCACGGCTGCCTCGGCGGCCCCGTTGCTGAGCATCAGGTAGGCCGGCATGGAGCAGTTCTCGGAAAGCTTGACGCCGTCGCCGCAGGCGTTGACGATCGCCATCAGGTACTGGAAGTCGGCCAGTGTCTGGCCGCCGTTGCCTTGGCTCAGTGAGGCGATCTGGGCGTTGTAGGCGTTGATGAACGCCTGGATGTTGGTGACCTGGTACTGGTCCAGGCAGAGCACGTCGGTAACGCAGACATGGGCGATTTTTTGCTTGTCCGCACCCAGCGTTTCGACGACGGTGATGTCGCCCTTGGCGTTGCCCTTTCTGGCGCTGCCACTGCCACCGTGACCATGCCGCTCACCCGGCTGGACACTCTTGCCGGTGCCCTCCAGAGGCGTGCCGAACTGGTTGTCAAGCTCCGGGTCCTGGGCTCGGAGTCCGCTCGGGTCCGACAGCGTGGTCGGGTTGTTGCCAGCGTAGGCGTAACCGTTCCATTGTTGGGGATCGGCCAGGTCCTGAACCGGGTCGACCGAGATGAACCGGCCGATCCCCGCGTCGTACTCCCGGACGCCCAGATGGGTCAGGCCAGTGTTGTCGAGGGTGCCGCCGACGAAACCACGGTTGTTCGGCCAGGCGATGGCGGAGGTGCCGCGGGACGCGCCGAACGGGGTCTGCCGGCGGATCGTGGAGCTCTGGGTGTCGCGTTCGATGGCAACCGTGGCGGTGCCCTGATGATCGCTGGAGAGCCACGTCACGCCGGCGGCGGTGCGGGACGCTATCGTGGAACCGCCGAACGTGTAGTAGCGAGTGCAGGTGGTCGCGCCTGTGGCGGTGGTGTAGCGGACATCCTGACCGGGCAGGAACAGGATCGTCCCCGCGGAGTCGCGGCTGACCAGCCGGTTGCCGTCGGCGTCGTAGATGTAGCTGGTGGTCCCGCTGCTGTCTGTGCTGCTGGCGAGATGACCCTCCGGGTCCCACGTCAAGGTGCCGTTGCCGGACGCGGTCGGCCGGGTCAGCGTGTTGCCGGTGTTGTCGTACGTGTAGCCGGCCGTGACGCTGGAGGAGCCAGTCGTGACTGTGGTGCCGCTCAGCGCGTGCGGACGGCTGGACCCGGTGGCCGGGTAGTTGTACGTGGTAGTGGTATTTAGGTCAACCGAGGTGGTCGCGTGGTCGACTTGGCTGCGCCGGTTGCCGGTCACGTCGTAGGCCCACGACTGCCAGTACGGCGCCGGGCCGCCGAGCCCCGCCGTGCTGGGCGCGGTGTTGCAGTTGCTGGTGGCAGGCGTCCATGCCTGGGTCAGCCGGCGCAGGTAGTCGTACTGGAAACACTGGTTGTCGCCGGTGGCCGCGTCGGACGATCGGGTGACGTTGCCCGCGTTGTCGTACGAGTAGCTGGTGTTGGTGACCGTGTAGGGGGCGACCGAGTCGCGGTCGGTGCGGGTGCTGGTGAGCCGACCGGTCTCGAGCTCGTAACCGAAGGTCTGGTAGACCCGCTTACCCAGGTCGTCGTACAGGCCGGGGTAGAGCATCAGTTCGCTGATGCGGCCAAGCGCGTCGTAGGTGGTGCGGGCGGCGTAGCTGATCGCTCGACCGCCGAACCCGCTGGTCGAGTTCGTCGGCAGCCCGGTCGTCGTGTCGTAGTGGTAAGACACCGATTCGAGGGGCAGGTCACCAGCTGCCGGATACGTCGTGAAGTCGAGACTGCCGTCCACGTTGTAGCCGACGTTGACGGCGTATGTACCGCCAAGTCCGGTCTCCGTGGACGGGATCTCGTACGCCTCGACGATGGGCCGGTAGGCGTCGTCGTATGCCTCGATCCGGCGGGTGTAGTTGGTGACGCCGACGTACCGGATGGATTTGTCGAGTTGCCCCTTGGCGAGGTTGTCGTAGAACCAGCGGGCCCGGGTGCCGACCCCGGTCTGGAAGACGGCGGTGCGGCGGTCGAGGTTGTCGTAGCCGTACTGGAGTTTGATGCCGCGGGCGTCCACGGTGGAGGTGACCCGGCCGGCGGCGTCGTAGGTGCTGGTGGTGGTGCCCTTGTCCGGGTCGGCCGCGGTCAGTTGCCGGCCGCGCAGGTCGTAGGTGTAGTCCCAGTGGTTGCCGGCCGCGTCGGTGACCCGGGTCAGCTGGCTCTTGCGGTTGAAGGTGTATGTGGTGGTGTCGTAGGCGCCGGTGGGTGTCGCGGCGTGGTACTGGCGTACGGCGGTCGTTCGGCCGAGCGCGTCGGTGAGCGTGGAGGACGCGGTGCCACCGGACGGCGGCGTCACGTCGACCCGGTCCCCGCCGTACGCAGTGGTGGTCCGCCATCGTTCGGTGGTGTACGGCTGGAAGATCGAGGCTGTGATCCGGCCGGCGCCGTCGTACACGGTGCTTGTCTGGTTGGGTACGTCCTGCCGGTCGGTGGCGGTGGACAGGGTGGTGCTCGCCGCCCCGCTGGCGTAGTAGGAGCCGTGCTCACGAACCTGCCGCCCGGCGGAGTCGTAGAAGATGTCGGTGAGCAGCCGCCCACCCGACGGCGACGGGGACTGGGTCTGCCGTGGCCGCAGCAGCCCGTCGTAGAGGGCGTAGCTGGTCAGGTAGTTGCCGGCCGCGTTCAGGGTGTTCGTGCCGACCGCGCTGGGCGCAGTATTGCTGACCAGGTAGCTGAAGGTGCTGCTGGCGGTCTGGGTGGCCTTGTCCCGGCCAGGCTGCCAGACCGCGGTCAGCCGGCCCAGCCCGTCGTAGGTGACCTCGGTCGTCTTGCCGTTGGGGTCGACCACCTTGGTGGGCACACCCCATGCCGGGTTGATCGTAGTGGTGGTCGTGTGGCCGAGGGCGTTGGTCAGCACGGTCTGGGTGACCAGCCCACCGCCGGCCGAGGTGTAAGCGATAGTGCTCTGGTGGTTCAGTGCGTCCCAGGCGCTGGTGATCCGCCCGCCGCTGTCGTACGCGGCGCGGCTGACCTGCTCGTAGGTCGGGCTGCCGGCGTTCCACGCCTTGGCCTGCTCGGTGCGTGTCACCAGCCCGCGGGTGGGCGCCGTGCCGTAGATGGTGGCGCCGTCGAAGTACGTCCGGGTGTCGGAGACAACGTCGTCGTCGGTGAGCTCGGTCAGGTCGTCGGCCGAGGCGCACGGCACGGCCAGGGTCAGGGCGCGGTGGGCCGCCGTCATCACCCAGGCGGTGGTGTTGCGCGGCTCGTAAGTGGTCATGGTGCAGGTCTCGTCGCCGGTGACGGCGTCGTCGCCGGCGTCGTCGACCGCCACCGTCATGCCGTAGGCGTCGAATGTGTTGCGTACGGAGTGGACGCGTTCACCGCGCCCGCCGTCCAGCACGGTCCGGTCGTGGCTGGCCACCGCCGCGGTGAAGCGGGCCTGGACGGTGTCACCGTTGATCGTGCGGCTGGCGGTGGCGTCCGACTGCCACGGCTCCGTGACCTGGCGGGAAACGACGGCCCCGTCGGGTCCGTTGTAGACGGTCGACTCACGCGCCATGCCGGCGTACGCGTCCTCGTCGTTGACCGTCGGCACGCCGGTTCCGGTCACCGTCACCGTACGGGTACCCGAGGCAGCCTTGTCGCCGTGCATCCCCCGGAAGTACTTCGTCTCGGTGTACGACTGCTCGCCGGCGTCGCCGACGGTCACCCCCACCCGGGAGTAGCCGCGCCACACCGACCAGGTCTTGTCCTTCGCCTCGATCAGCCCGTCGTCGTCGGTGTAGTGCCACGCCGGGGCGCCGATGTAGCTGTACTTGTACACCACCCGGGGGCTGCCCTTCGGCGTCACTCCCCCGGTGTTGTCGGCCTCGTAGACGGTGGTGACGACGTACTTGTGGAAATAGTCGATGACCGGATCCTGGTAGCCCTCCGGCGTCCACCGCACCGGATAGCAGCGCTTGGTGTTCGACGCCGGCGAGGTCGGAACATTCGTCTGCGCCACACATTCCGGATCGGAGTAGAGCACGCTCACCGTCCCGCCGGACTCGTACCGGATCTGCGAGATCCGCCACCAGTTCATCGCCGCGGCGAAGTCGATGGTGTCCACCCGGTTGTTCATCTGCACCCCGGAGAACTCGACGTCCGGCACGCTCTCCGACCCGCCGGCCAGACCGGTGTGCGACAGCTTCGACAACCACAACCCTGCCCGGGTGCCGTCGCCCGGATCAGGGAAGGTGTGCGTCAGCGTCCACCGGTCCACGCTGTCGTACGACGACCCGTTCCAGACCTTCGTGGTCACCGTCGACAACCGTGTGGTCGACCAGAACGACGGGCTGTACGTCTCGCACGTCGACCCGGTGCACTCCTGATCCCACGGCGTGTCCGGCCAGTGCGCTTCGTCATGGGTCGAGCACTCCGACAGGCACCGGTCGGCCACCCCGAAGTCCACCCGGGCCGGCGCGCTCGCGGCGAACCGGCTGTCCATCCCAGCGTCGCGGCGGGTGCCGTACTCGATGTGGTCCAGATGCCCGTCCCGGATGTAGCTGACCACGTTCGAAGAGGTCAGGTTCCGGCCGTACTTGTTGGTGTCGGTCGAGTACCAGTACGAGGCGGAATTGCCGTTCACGTCAACGACGTAGTCCAGGTTCCAACGCCACGCCTGGGTGCAGCTGGAATCGGCGAACGCCGTCGCGTGGCACGGCTCGTGCGCGTTGTTGCCGTACACCGGCAGCGTCCAGGTCGACTTCGTGACCGGGTCGCCGGAGCTCCAGCCGGGCAGCCGCTGCGCACCGAACCAGAACTGCGTGCCGTCGGTGATGGTGACCACCCAGTACTCGCCGTCATCGTCGCCGTTGCTCGCGCCGGTCTTGCGCTCGATCCGGGAACCGTCGTCGGCGCGCAGATGCCACCGATCCTCGGACGAGTTGTAGATCAGCTCACCGGAGTGCCCGGCCAGCGACAGCGTGGCATTGTCGGTTGCCCAGCACATGTCGCCGGTCTTGGTGGTGTTGTTCGCGTCGCCGCCCATGTCGTCCTGGCACTGCTCGTACCGGCGCTCGATGAAACCGCCCACGCTGGTGTCGAAACCCTCGCCCGCCCACGACGGCTGGTTGTTCGACGCCGCTTGGCGGCCGTCGACCGACTGCGCCGAGTACGAGAGGTTCAACGCGGGGACCGGGGAGCCCGCCGCCGGCGGCACCCGCATCGGATAGGACCACGAGAAGTCCCCCGAACTGCCGCCGGCCGACCAGATCGACGACGGCTGCAACGAGGTCGCCGCGAAGCTGCCCGCCTCGCCCGAGGTCCCCGCGCTCAGAGCGACGAGTGCCGGCGCCGAGGCCGCCGAGGTGCTGCTGGCCGCACTGCCGGGCAGGCTGACGGTGGCGGTCACGCTGCCGGCCTTCGGGTCGTTGCGCGACGGCAGCGGTGTGCCCGCACACTCCCGCCGCTCCGGCGTCGTCAACGCGCATTCCGGCAGGGCCACCAGCCGCAGCCGCGACGCCCAGTCCCCGCCGTACGCCGTCCGGAAGGTGCCGTAGTCCACCGACAGATCGACCGCGGCGGCATGCGGATCCCGATCGGCGCGGTCCACCTGTAACAACACCCCGCGGACCCCAGCCCGTGCGGTCGCCGCCCGATCCAGCACCCGAACCCCGACCTTCGCCGGCGCCACCGCGGCGGCCCGCGCAGCCGCCCGCTTCCCGGCCACCCGGACCGTGCCTGGCTGCGCAACCCGCACCGGAAGCCCCGGCGCCCGCGCGGCCTGACTCGCCGGCCCAGGCACCGCCACCTCGGCCGCGCCCGCCGCCGGCCACACCGGCGCCGGCTTCTTCGTGCCGTCCGGCATCGCGGCCTGCTTCACCGCCACCGGGTCGACCTTGCTGACCGCCACGGCCGGCATCTTCTTCGCCGTCGGCGGGGTGAACGGCTTCGGCCGGTCCGCCCAGGCGGGCGCCTGCAGCAGGCTACTGAGGACCGCCGCCGCGGTAGCGACAGCGATCAGCCGGCGGGCACGGCCCGTCCGGCGCCGGCGGATCGGCGGCGGGATGAGGGCAAGGGGGTCCTTCACCAGGTGCCTCCATGGAGCGGGAGCGAGCGCGGAAACGGGCCGGGAGGTGGGGTGGTCACTGCGGTGGGTCGAAGCGCAGGCCGAGGCCAGGCCGCAGGACCGGCTGGCGGTAGGTGTATTGCAGGGCCCAGGTGCCGTCGGCGTTCTCGATGCCGATGGTGGCGCCGCCGCCCTTGGTCAGGAACGTGCCGTCGACGGTGGGGTAGGCGAACGAGTAGCCGCCGGCTTCGTCGAAGATGACCTGGAAGGTGGTGCGGGTGGTCGGGTCCTCGTAGGACGAGACGTTGCGCCACTCGACGACGTACTGCCGGTTGGGTGCCGTTCCCCGGGTGGCGGTGCGGACGCTCGCGTTGCTGTCGACCACCCAGTCGTGCCAGAACGGATAGACGGCGGCGTTGGGTTCCTCCGGGTTGCGCGGCGACGGGATCGGCCAGGCGTCGGAGTTGGGGGTGCCGGGATCCTCGAAGGTGACCAGGCCGTTGCTGTCCACATAGCCCGTGCTGTAGGTCTGGCCGTAGAGGGTGACCGGGAACGGGAGGGTGACGGGAGCGTAGTCCTCGTCGCCGGTGATCGGCAGCGCCGTGCCGCCGGCCGGTGTGTAGGTCACCGGTTGTTCGGTCAACCGGTAGCCGGCGCCGGCGGGCGTGGTGACCCCGGCGAAGTCGGCGGCGGCGACCGTGCCGGTGCCGACCGTGACGTCGTCGACCGTGGAACCGGTGCAGGTGCCGGCGCGGGTGGCGATGACCGCGTACGTTCCGGCCGGCACGTTGTCGATCCGGTACGTGCCGTCCGCGCCGGTGGTGACGGTCTGCCCGGCCGCGGCCACCGTCGCCCCGCCGACCGTGGTGCCCTGGCACGAGACCGTGCCGGCGATGCTGCCCGCGCCTGGCGGACTGGGTGTGAACGTCACACCCTTGCCGGTCTGCAGCAGTTGCTCGTTGTAGAGGTACTGGAAGCCGATCGTGCCGCTGCCGTTCTCGATGCCGACCGTGGCGGAGGACCCCTGTGCCTGCGGGCTGGTGGACGGGATCGACCCATAAGCGAAGGTGATCGAGCCGTCCTCGCCGAGGATGGTCTCGAAGGTGGCCCGGGTGGCGGTGTCACCGGAGCGGTAGACGTTGCGCCACTCGACGACCCACTTGCGGTTCGGTGCTGTGCCGGTCGTCGCGGTCGCGATGTGCGAGCTGCTGTCGAGCGCCCAGTCATACCACTGGGGGTAGACCGCGGCGTCCGGCTGGCCCTCGGCGCCCGGCGTGGGCAGCTCGTTGTTTACCGGGCCTATCCAGCCGAAGAACAGCGGGTCCTTGAACGCGAGCACCCCGTTGGCGTTGATCCAGGCCGAGGTGTACTGCTCGCCGTACAGCTTGATCGGGAACGGCGGGTTCTTCTGCCAGGTCACCTCGTCGCCGGTCCAGTCTTCGGTGACCGTGCCCGGGATGAACGTCGTGGTGCCGGCGGTGCAGGTGTAGCCGAACTCGTCGCCCGCGGTCATCACCGACAGGTCCACGTCCATCGTGCTGCCGGGGAAGTTCACGACCTGCTTGGCGTACCGGCCCGGGCAACTACTGGTCCCCGTGGCCACCTGCACGGTGTATTCACCGATCGGCACCCCGGTGAACGAATAGTTGCCGGCCGCGTCGGTGACCGTGCTCCGGCCACCCGGGTTCAACGTCACGGTCAGCCCGGCCGCCGCGCTGCCGGTCACCGCCACCGAAGCGGTGCCGCTGACCGTCCCGGCCGCGTGCGGGGTGAACGTGATCGTCCCGTTCGAGTTGACCCGCGCCTCCTGGAAGGAGAACAGCGTGGCCACCGTGCCGGAGGCGTTCTCGATACCGATCGTCGCCGCCGCGCCCTGCTGCAGCGCGGTGCTCAGGGTGCCGTAGTTGAACGCGACCTCCCCGGTCGTCTCGGTGAACACCACCTCGAACGTGATCCGGTCCGGGCCGCTCGGCCGGAACTTCGCGTTGCGCCACTCGATCACATACTTGCGGTTCGGCGCGGTACCAACCGTGCTGGTCCGCACGCTCGCCGACGCGTCGATCTCCAGGTCGTCCCAGAACGGGGCGACCACCGCGTTCGGCGCGGCCGCGGTCGGCATCGCCGGGTTGACGTACGAGTTCGTGCCCAGGTTCGTGTCGAAGGTGACAAAGCCGTTCGTGCTGACCGTCGCCGAGGTGTAGCTGCGGCCGTGGAACGGGAAGCTGAACGGCAAGCTCACCCCGGTCGTGGCGTCGTCACCGGTCAATGCCAGCACGGTGCCCGCCGACGTGAAGCTGCCGGACACCTGCTGGCAGACGTAGCCCATGCCGCTGTAGTCGAGGCCCCGCTGCAGATCCCGGACCGTGTCCGCCGTCAGGTCGACTATCTCCTGCGCCACTTGCGGGCACTTCTGGTTCTGCGCCGAATAGACGGTGTACGTGTCCGCGACCAGCCCGTCGAACCGGTACGAGCCGTCGGACGCCGTAGTGGTCGACAACCCGCCCGGGTCCAGCGTCACCTTCGCGCCGGAGATACCCGTGCCCGACATGCTCAGCACCTTGCCGGACAGCGAGTGCAGGTCCAGCGCGCCGACACCCTCGGGGTGGTCGAACACGACCGCCTGCCCGTCGGCCAGCGCCGGGGTGTTGCGTGAGTACGTCAGGCCGTCCCCGGCGTCCGGCGCGGCGATGCCGACCGCGGCCGCGGCGCCCTTCTCGGCGTCCGAGTCGAGCCCGGTGTAGTTGGTGGTCACCGTGCCGTCCGCGGCCAGCACCGCCGTGAACGAGACGCGCTGCGAGGTGTTCGCCTTGCGCTGCACGTTGCGCCATTCGATGGCGAACGTCGCACTGCTCCCGCTGCCGGTGGCGGACGTGCGGACACTGGCCGAGGAGTCGACCACCAGGTCGTCCCAGAACGGCGCGACCATCGCGGTCGGGTTGACGGCCGACGGCAGCGAGCCTCCGTCGTACGGATGCGAGCCGCTCGGATCGGTGAACGAGACGATGCCGTTGGTGTCCACCCACGCCGTCCGGTACGCCTGCCCGTAGAACGGGAACGCGAACGGCAGCGCCACCGTGGCGACCGCGTTGTCACCGGTCAACGCGACCACGCTCTGATCGGCCGGGCTGAACGCCTGCGCCCGCGTGTCACAGGTGTAGCCGAGCCCGTCAGCGACCGGCATGAGCAGCAGATCGAGGGAGCCGTTCCCGCCGATCGGCACGTCCTCGGCGACCGCCCGCAGGCCACAGGACCCGCCGTAGGTGGCGGTGACCGTGTACGTGCCGGCCGAGAACCCGGTCAGCAGGTACGTCCCGTCAGCGCCCACGGTCGCGGACGCCCCACCCGGATCCAGCCGGACCACGGCTCCGGGCAGCGGGTTGAACTCGCCGTCGATGACGAAGCCGGTTAGCGTCGCCGGCTGGACCACACTCAGCTGGACCGTGCCGATCTCGGACGAGACCCGACCGGCCGTGTCCACCGCGACCGCGTAGACCGTGATCGCACCGGCGGTGGCCGTGTTCAATGTGATGGTGACCGCGCCACCGGCCGCGGACGGAGTCGCCGTCAGGTTCAGCGCTTTGGTGTTGAAGCTGTACTTGTACGACACGACGTTCGTGTCACCGCCGGAGCCGATCACCACGTTCGCGGCCGTGCCGACCGTGACCGAATCGCCGCCGGGCAGCGTCACCGTGGGCGTCTCCGGTGCGGCCAGCTCGGCGAGCTTCGAGGCGGCCGGGACGAAACTGTAGAACCTGACGTCGTCCACCGCCCCGTTGAGGAACCCGTCGTCCACACCGTTCCACCGCCGTTTGCCCACCGCGAACCCGGCGGTCGCGTTGAAACCGCCGCTCAGCGTGGCGGTGGCGGTCTGCGCGGCGCCGTCGACATAAAGCGTCAGCTTCTTGGTGCCCGCATCGTATGTACCGACCAGCAGCGTCCATTTCCCGGCCGTCGGCGCCGCGTTGGACAGCACCGAATACACCGCCGGGTTGTCGGCGTCCGCACCGGCCATCATGAACCGCCACCGGTTGTCGGCCGGCGAGTAGCCGAGCGTGTAGGCGCTGGTGTGGCTGCCGAAGGCGGACACCGCCGTGGGCTGTCCGGAACCGCCGGTGGCGGCGAGCCGGACCCGGGCGGTGACCGCGAAGCTGGCGTCCGTGCGCACCGGCGTGGCGACGCCGGTGGTCGGGTGCGGAGCCGTGAGCGCGCCGGTCAGAGTGGCGGCACCGGTCGAGCCGTCGAGGGTCAGTGCCGAACCCGCACCGCCACGCCCGGTGGTCCGGGTCGCCCCGGAGGTCAGGGTGAGCGAGTTGGCGTGTCCGGAGTCGTCCGCAGTGGTCGTGCCGGCGTCGTCGAACGACCACCGGGCGGCCGGGCCGGTGCCCGCCTGCACCGTGAACGAGTACGTCAGCGGCGACGCCGAGTACCAGCCCGCCTTGTCCTTGGCCCACACCCGCATCGTGTAGACACCGTCACGCAACGGCACGTACGGCACGGTCACGCTCTGCCCGGCGCTCGCATTGACCTGGGTAGCTGCGGACGCCTGCAACCCCTGGTCCAGCGTCCACGCGTACCCAGCCAGGTCGGCCGCACCGCCGGACGGCGGCGCGAAGGTGAATTGCCCGGACAGGCCGACGCCACCGCTCGGCGTGCCGGCCGGATAGTCCGCCGAAGTGACCGAGGACGGAGCCGGTGGCGCGCTCACATCGACGGTGAACTCACACGTCGCCGAGAAGCCGCCGGTGGCGTGTGCGTCGTTGGTGCGGGCCTGCCACACGTACGTCTTGCCGTCGGTCAGTTTCCCGGCCGGGATCGCCTTGGCGACCAGGGTCTTGTTGCCGGCCGACTGGGACACCTTGTTCGACTCGCTGCGCGAGCTGCCCGACTGCCACCAATAGAACGAGGTGGTCAGGCCCTGGTCGTTGTCCGGGTCGGTCTGCCTGGCCGCCAGCGTCGGGGTCAGGGTGCGCACGTACGGCCGGGACGAGCCGGTCGCGCAACCCTTGGCGTCGGAGTTGCGCTCGGAGGGGGCCGCCGGCGCCGTGTTGTACGTGATCGCCAGCTTCGGCGACTTGTGGTTGAACCGCTTCCACTGGTTCTTCGTGCCCTCGTCGATCGCCCGCAGCCCGAGGGTCAGCGAGGTCCAGTTGCTCGCCGCCGCGTGGGCCACCATCGCGGTCGTGTTGAACTCGATCGTGCCCGTGCCGGCGCAGCCGTGGATCGCACCGACCTTACGGTTGGCGGCCGTCTGCGCGGTGTACGAGCCGTACCAGGTCGGCTGGTTGTTCCACGTCACGCTCGACGAGATACCGCTGGTCATCCACACCTTGGCGTTCGACTTCGGGCTGCACGTCCAGGAGTGCCGCTGCTCGATGCGGAACGTCGCCGAGAGGATCTGCTTGGACCGCACTTTGCTGACGTCCATCGAGAAGAACGACCGGATGATGTAGTCCGAGCACCCCGAGCAGTCTTCGGTACGACCCGCGCCGGCCGATCCGTACGTCGAGCCATTGTTGAGCGCCGACGCGTTCTTCCAGAACGAGCTGGTCTTGTATTTGCTCCACACGGTCGTCCAAGCACCGCCGGCTACCTGCCCGCTGACCGCCGGGTCGAGGTAGACCGGGAACTTGGTGGCCGGGTCGGCGAGCAGCTTCGCGTCGGGGCGCAAGGTGAGGATGTTCTTGCTGAACGTCATCGGCATCACCGCGCGCTTGGCGGTCGCGGCCACCGTGGCGGTCCGCCCGGACGGCTTGGCCGGCTTCGCCCCGGCCGCCTCGGACTGGTTCACCGCCGGCTTTTTCGCCGCCGGTCCGGCGGGTTTCTGCTGGTCGGGCTCGGCCGGCGGGGTGCCGCTCTCGGCGGCATCCTGCACCGAGGCGTCCCACATCAGCGGCGCGGGCGCGGTGAACACCGACTTGCCGTGCTTGTCCCGGGCCACCAAGCCGCCCTGCGGGGTGGCCCGGACCTGCACGCCCTTGGTGGTCAGGCCGAACTTCAGGGTGCTCAGACGGGGATTCGCGGCGGCCTCGCGGTCACGCACGATCAGCAGCTCGCTGAAGCCGAGCGAGTCGGCGGTCACCTGCAGGTCCACGTGCGGCAGCACGTCCGGGTAGAGCGCGATGTTCCCGCGCAGCACCGGCTTCGGCAGCGTGTCCGGCCAGGAGAAACTGATCTCATTCGACCCGTCGCGCAACCGGGCCAGCGGACCGTCGCCGCCGCCGGAGAGCGTCATCGGGAGCGCCGCAGCCCGCGGCGCTACACCGTCCGCGGTCTTCGCCAGCGTCGTGTCGATCGGCATCCAGGTGGAGCCGTGCTTGACCCGGACCGGCTCGATCGACTCCTCGACCGTATGGGTCCCGTCCGGGTTCACGAACGTCTGCGCCACCTCCGACCGCTCCGCCAGGATCTCCACCCGCTTGCCACAGGTCCGCGTCATCGCCGCCGCGGCCGCTTCGGTGGCCTGCTCCGCGACGCAGGCGGGCTTCGCGGACGGCGCCGCGGCGGCGGTCGCGGCCGGAAAACCCACCAATGTGGACAGAACGAGCAACGGAGCGGTGAGCCAGATGATCGATCGGGATCGGCGAAGAGATGGCGAAATGCGGCGGCCGGCAGGCATCAGACTTCCCCCATGAGATGACCATCCGTGATGATCACATCACAGTCGATCAAACGTCTGATGTCAATATGGACGATCATCGAATGCGTGCACCCATGCACCATCCGACCGCACCCGAGCACATCCCGTAGACCCGGTCACCGGTGGGCCGTAGCGAACGTTGACGATCATGAAATCCCTGCTCAGAAGACCGCTGTCGAAGTCCTGGAGCGTTGGCGGCGACCGACCCGGGCCACGTCGACCGACTTTGACGCATGACGCGCTTACCTGCATGCGGCCACCTATCCAGGGGTGATTCCGCGGGTATTGCACCGGTTCGGGCGTCTCGGTGTGGCTCGCTGTTACGAGCACCTAAACCAGGTTCGTGCCGCCACGCGATGCGCAGCCGAAGGCAAGCAAGCCCCAGAGGACCCAACCGCCCACCACCCGCCCACCGCAACCACTCGCACCGACCACGCAAAGCGCAGCCGAAGGCAAGCAAGCCCCAGAGGACCCAACCGCCCACCACCCGCCCACCGCAACCACTCGCACCGACCACGCAAAGCGCAGCCGAAGGCAAGCAAGCCCCGGAGGACCCAACCGCACCACCCACCCACCGCAACCGCTCGCACCGTGGGGGGTTCGGGGGGCTCGGCCCCCCCGGCAGACATGCGAAGAGGCCCCCGGTCCGCGCTTTCCGCGGACAGAGGGCCCCTAGGACTCGTAGCGGGGACAGGATTTGAACCTGCGACCTCTGGGTTATGAGCCCAGCGAGCTACCGAGCTGCTCCACCCCGCGTCGGCTCGTTAACACTAGCGCAACCCGGCGGCCGCCTGCAAAACGGCGCCGGGTTGCGCGCGTCACCTCAGCCCGCCGGGCGTCGCCGGCGGGCTGAGGGCTCGGCATGGGCCTGGCCTCACCCGCCTGGCGTTGCCGATGGGCTGGCCGGTGCGGATGGGGCGGTCGAGGCGGACGGGCCCGCCGTGGTGCCGGCCGCCGCGGCCTGCTGGGCGGCCTGGAACTTCGCCATGGCGGCGTCCAGCTGTTGGAGCGCCTGGCCGTACTTCGCAAAGTCGCCGGACTGCTGAGCGGTCCGCACGTTGTCGATGGCCTGGTCGACCTCGGCCGCGGCCGCGGCCAGCTCGGAGTTGAGCGTGGCCGGCGGCACGTTGCCGCTGTTGTTGCCGGTCTGGCCCTCGTTGCCGGTCTGGCCCTGGTTGCCGCTCTGCGGCGGCGAGCCGGAGGTCGCCTGTTTGCCCTGGGTGACCAGCGCGTCGAGGCCCGCCTTGAGGCTGTCGGCCAGGACCACGTAGGTGCCGCCGTCGCCGTACGACATCAGGACCTTCTGCAGCAGCGGCGCCGCGGTTTCCTGGTTGCCGGTCTTCACGTAGACGGGCTCGACGTACAGGATGCCGTTCGCCACCGGCAGCGAGATCAGGTTGCCGTACAGGACCTGTGCCTGGTTGTTGTTGGTGGAGAGCAGGCTGAGCTGCTGCCGGACCGCGGCGTTGTTGGTCATCTTCTGATGGACCTGGACCGGTCCGGGGATGACCGTCTGGTCGGGCAGCTCGAGGACCTCGAGCTTGGGTTTGTTGTCGACGTACGACCCGGAGATCAGCGCCGCCAGGTTTTCCCGGTTGGCCGGGGTGACGCCGGCGGTGAGCTGGAACCTGGTCTCCTTCTGCTCGGGCAGCTGCACGTTGAGGTAGAACGGCGGCTGCTTCACGTTGCTGGACGGCGCGTCCGGCGCGTTCGGCACCTGCCAGAAGTCCTGCCCGCTGAAGAACGCCCGCGGCTCGGTGACGTGGAACTTGGTGAGCAGGTTGCGCTGCACCTTGAAGAGGTCCTGCGGGTAGCGGAAGTGGGCCTCGAGGGAGGCCGGCGTCTCCGCCTTGGGGATGATCAGATCCCCGCCGAAGGCCTTGTTCCACGCCTTGAGGATCGGGTCGGTGTCATCGAACTGGTACAGCTTCACCGTGCCGTCGTACGCGTCGACGGTGGCCTTGACCGAGTTGCGCATGTAGTTGACGTCGTCGCGGGCGAGGGCGAACTGCCCCTGACCGGTGAGCTCGTCGCGCGTCTCGTTCGCCAGGTTGATCTTCTGGGAGTACGGGTAGCTGTTGGACGTCGTGTACCCGTCGAGGATCCAGACGATCCGGCCGTCGACCGCCGCCGGGTACGGGTCGCCGTCGATGGTCAGGAACGGCGCGACCTTTTCCACCCGGGAGCGCGGGTCGCGGACGTACATCAGCTTCGAGTCGTCGTTGACCGCGTCGGAGAGCAGGAAGTTGCTCTCGGTCAGCTTGATCGAGAAGACCAGCTTGCGGAAGAACGAGCCGATCGGCACGCCGCCCTTGCCCTCGTACGTGTAAAGCTCTTCGGCGTTGTTGTTCTCTTCCTGCGGCCGATCGAACTCCACCTTCTTGTTCTTGTCGGTCTGGCCGACGATGGCGTACTCGGTCGACTGCTCGCCGTAGTAGATCCGCGGCTGGTCGACCTTGATCTCGTCGGTCTTCGCCGAGCAGCCGGGCGGGCGGTCGTCGCCGAGGAAGCCGGAGACGAAGAACGGGAGGCCACCGCAGACGACCTGGTTGGCCGGGGCCGCCACGAGGCCGTAGCCGTGGGTGTAGACGGTGTGCCGGTTGAGCCAGTTGCGCTGCTGCGGGGTCAGCTTGTCGTCGTTGATCTCGCGGGCGCCCACGACGTAGTCGGCGGTCTTGTTGTCGATCGTGTACCGGTCGACGTCGAGCTTCTTGCCGAAGTCGTAGAAGCCGCGCGACTGCTGCGACTGGGTGAACGCCTGCGAGACCAGCTGCGGGTCGACGAGCCGCGCGCTCTGCGCGCTGGTGTCGCTGGCCAGGGTGGCCGGCGGCACCACGTTGTTGGCCTGATATCGATCGGCTTCCGTGGTTTCCAGGCCGAAGGCGGCCCGGGTCGCGTTGATCGACCGTTGGATGTACGGCGCTTCCTTGTCGGCGAGGCTGGGCTTGACCGAGAAGTTCTGCACGGCGAGCGGGTAGATGCCGCCGATCGCGACCGCCGAGATGGCCAGCAGCGCCAGCGAGACGCCCGGCCAGACCAGGTTGCGCATGCCCGCGTTGGAGAACACGATGATCGCGATCGCCACCACGATGGAGATGTAGGCCAGGATCTCCTTGGCCGGCAACAGCGCGTTGACGTCGGTGTAGCCGGCGCCGTAGAGCCCCGGCGACACGTGCTGCTCGAGCAGCAGGGCACGCCGGTCCAGCACGTACGCGACGGCCTTGAGCAGCACGAACACCGCGACCAGCGTGGTCAGGTGGGCCCGGGCCGCGGTCGTCATGCGGTCGCCCACGCCCTGCAGGCGCACGCCGCCGAAGACGTAGTGGACGGCGAGCGCGCCGAGCACGGAGAGGACCACCGCGGTGAACGCGACGCCGAGCAGGTAGCGCCAGAACGGGTACTCGAAGACGTAGAACCCGATGTCCACCTTGAACTGCGGGTCGTCGACGTTGAACGGCTGGCCGTTGCGGAAGAGCATCCACTGCTTCCACTGGCCCTGTGCGGACAGGCCGGCGAAGAAGCCGATGATCACGCAGAGCACGGTGATCCAGGTGCCCAGGCGCGGGGCGATGACCATGCGGTAGCGCTCGAGCGTGGCCTGCTCGGCCGAGTGCGGGCGCAGCAGGGGCCGCAATCGGTACGCCAGGTAGAGGTTGGCGCCGATGATCAGGGCGACCACCACCCCGATGACCAGGAAAAGGATCAGCCGGGTGAGCAGCACGCCGGAGAAGACGTTGACGAAGTCGACCTCGTTGAACCAGAGGTAGTCCGTGTACGCGTCGATGCCCCAGCCGAGCAATGTGAACAGAAGGAAGACCCCGACCAGGACGCCGACGGTGACGCGACCGCGCCGGCTCATCCTCGGCAGAGGGCTGTTACGCATGACCAACGTGGGCTCCACACATCATTTGGGGCAACCGGTGTCTCACATTACGACATCTGTCACGACGCCGAGCACGGCTTCGGGGTGCCACCGCTGGTGAAGGCCTTGAGCGCCGTCAGGGCGTCGTCCACCGTGGCCACCTCGGCCATCGGGAGTCCGTCCACGGCGTTCTTGAGCGCTTCGGCGCAGTTGTCCTTGGGCACCAGGAAGATTTGAGCGCCGGCGCGCTTGGCGCCGACCAGCTTCTGGGGGATGCCACCGATCGGTCCGACGTTGCCGTCGTCGTCGATCGTGCCGGTTCCCGCGATGATCTTGCCGCCGGTGAGGTCGGCCGGCTCGAGCTTGTCCATGATCCCGAGCGTGAACATGAGTCCGGCGCTCGGACCGCCGATCTTGTCGAGGTCGATCTTGACGTCGAACGGGTGCGGCTGCTTGGTGCCGATCTCGACGCCCAGGCGGGGCGTCTTGTGGTCCGTGGCGTCGGGCTTCGTCGTGATCTTGGCGCTGCCGGCCTGGCCGCCGCGGGTGTAGGAGATCGTGAACGTGGTGCCGACCGGCTTGGCCCGGACGGCGTCGGTCAGCCCGCTGGGGTTGGTGACCTTGGCGCCGTCCACCGCGGTGATCACGTCGTCGGCCCGCAGCAGGCCGGTGGCGGCACCATCGGCGGAGATGCTTTTCACGTACGTCTGCACGGGGTAGCCCAGCTTGGTCAGGGCCACGGTCACGGCGCTCTCCTGCGACGCCGTCCACTCCTCGGCGTTCTGCTGCTCGACCTGCTTCTCGGTCTGACCGGGCGGATAGATCAGCGCGCGCGGCACGACCGCGTCCTTCTTGCTGAACCAGCTGCTGATCGCCCACACCAGCTCGACCTGGGACTGCACGTTCACCGTGGTCAGGCGAAGCTGGCCGGCGGACTCGGTGGTCTTCGCGTTCGTCACCTGGATCACCTGGGTGCCGTTGCTGGAACCGAGCGTGTTCACCGTCGGGCCGGGTTTGAGCACGACGTACGGCAGCGGCGCCGCCATGACACCGACGGCGAGCAGCGCGGTGAGCAGGGCGCCGAGGATGACTGTGACACCGCGACGTCTCATGCGCGTGAGACTATCGTCCCCACCTGAGCGAACTCTGAGCTGGCAGCGCGTTCTCTCTGAGCTGACACGACCACCGGTCCGCGGGGGGCGTTTCGCGCGTACGGTTGACTACGTGCCTGATATCCCGTTCGGCTTCTCCCTGCCGGGCGCCCAGCCGCCCGACCCCTCCGACCCGCAGCAGATGCAGCAGTTCATGGCGCAGCTGCAGCAGATGTTCGCCGGCGGCCCCGGCAGCGGCCCGGTGAACTGGGACCTGGCCCGGCAGGTCGCGGCCAGCCAGCTCGCCGCGTCCGGCGATCCCGCGGTCAACATGTTCGAGCGCCACCAGGTCGAGGAGAGCCTCCGCCTCGCCGACCTGTGGCTCGACCCCGTCTCCGCGCTCCCGAGCGGCATCCGCGTGGCCGCCGCGTGGAACCGCAACGAGTGGATCTACAACACCCTCGACGTGTGGAAGAAGCTGTGCGACCCCATCGCGGGCCGCATGGTCGGCGCCATGGGCGATCTCGTTCCCGAGGAGGCCAAGGCCCAGCTCGGCCCCATGCAGTCGATGGTCGCCACGCTCGGCGGCGCGCTGTTCGGCGGCCAGCTCGGCCAGGCGCTCGGCCAGCTCGCGGCCGAGGTGCTCTCGGCCGGCGACATCGGACTTCCGCTCGGGCCGACCGGCACGGCCGCGCTGGTGCCGGCCAACATCAAGGCGTACGGCGAGGGCCTGGAGCTCCCGGAGGACCAGGTCCGGCTGTACGTGGCGCTGCGCGAGGCGGCCCACCAGCGCCTCTTCGGGCACGTCCCGTGGCTGCGCGCGCACGTGCTGAGCGCCGTCGAGACGTATGCGAACGGCATCACCGTCAATCGGGAGGCGATCGAGGAGGCGATGAGCCGCGTCGACCCGAGCGACCCCGAGTCGATGCAGGCCATGGCGCTCGAGGGCATCTTCACGCCCGAGGACACCCCGCAGCAGAAGGCTTCGCTGGCCCGGCTCGAGACGGCGCTGGCGCTGATCGAGGGCTGGGTCGGCCACGTGGTCGACACCGCCGCCGGCGATCGCCTGCCCAGCGTGTCGGCCCTCGGTGAGGCGTTCCGCCGGCGCCGGGCCGCGGGCGGGCCGGCCGAGCAGACCTTCGCCGCGCTGGTCGGCCTCGAGCTGCGTCCGCGCCGGCTGCGCGAGGCCGGGGCGCTGTGGGCGGCCGTCACCGAGCACCGCGGCATCCAGGGCCGCGACGCTCTCTGGGGCCACCCCGACCTGCTGCCCACCGACGACGACTTCGCCAACCCGCAGGCCTTCGCCCAGAGCTCCCTCGACTGGGACATCAGCGAGCTGGAAAACCTGGGCGACGCCCCCCGGGAAAGCGGCCCGGACGAGAAGGGCCCGGACGAGAAGGGCCCGGGCGAGCAGAAATAGCGACTCAGCCGCCCAGGAGGGCTCGGGTGTTCTCCCAGCCCTCCAGGGCCGGGTCGAGCGAGGCCAGCTCGGCCGGTCCGCGCAGGCGCCGCCACTCGGGGGTGGAGGTCACCTCCCCGGGTCGCGGCGCCTTTTTACGCAGCAGCTGAGCCGAGGCTGTGTCGAGATCGTGGTCCACCAGCCAGGTGGGCGCCGGAAGGCTCGTGGCCACGCCCAGCAGGCCGTTGCCGGCTCCGCCCGGGGCGACGGCGACGGCCTTGCTGTCCAGGGGCTGCAGCAGCTTGCCGAGGATCATGCCGGGGATGTCAGGCGCGTCGGCCGCGATGACGGCCGCCTGGTCGAAGCCGTCGGCCGCGGCGGCCGCGAAGACCGGCAGATAGGTCGCGCTGGGCACCTCGTAGACGTGCATGCCGGGCCAGGCGATCTCGTCGGCCAGCTCGCGGTCGCCGGGGGTGGTGGCGATGGCCGCCTCGGCCTGGGCGAGCCGGGCGAGCAGGTCGACGACGTCCTCGGCCAGCGCGGCGCGCCAGGCCACCCGGTCGACGCCGGGCGGACTCCACTCGACCGGCACCAAGAGGGCGGCCACGACCCGGCGTACCACGCACCCACCCTAGCCCGCGTTGCAGCTCAGCCCGGATGCGGGCGGCAGCGGGCCGGGACGGCAGCGAGATCGCCGCGGCGGCGGGGACCGAGCGCGGCCTCGTACGATATATGGGTTTTTCTAATCGTCGCCGAGCACGAGCCCGGTCGCCGCGGAGATGCCCTCGAGATAGCCGCGGGCCCGCTCGGACTTGGGGTAACGCGCCACGAGATCCCAGAAGCGCTGGCTGTGCGACGGGACCACGAGATGGGCCAGCTCGTGCAGCAGCACGTAATCGATCACCCAGTCGGGCATCTCCTGGATGCGGTGGGAGATGCGGATCGTGCCGTCGTCGGGGGTGCAGGAGCCCCAGCGGCCGTTCTGGTTGGTCACCCAGCGCACGCTCGCGGGGGTCACCTGATGGGCCTGATCGGCCAGGTAGCGCGCGGTGAGGCGGCGCGCCCGGGCCAGCAGCTCGTCGTCGGTGCGCCGGATGCGTTCCTCGCGGGCCGCCAGCCGGGCCAGCATGCGCTCGACCCACTCGGTTTCCTCGGCGCGGGAGAAACGGTCCGGGATGAGCACGACCACGCGCTCACCGTCGCGATACGCGGACACCGTCCGGCGCCGGCGCTGGCTGCGCCGCACTTCGACGACAGGCTTACGCGTCCGGGCCATTACCGGCTCGCGCGGCCCAGATTCGGGTTCACGTTGAGACGCTAATCCGTGAGACCCATGTCACCGCAAGGGTACGGGCGATGACACGCGCCGGATATGGGCGCTTCCTCCCCGTATAACCGAAAAAATTTTGCACCCTCGCAACATCTGTGCGGACCGGCCAACGTAACGCACGCCGCGAAGCGGCTTCCAGGCCCAAATCGTCCTTTTCGCCGTAAATTTCCGGCGTGTTCGGGCGCAACTTCGCGAAAAGGGCGATTTCTCCCGGCACACTCACGTCGGCGGCGCTGAAGTGACATGGAATTGGCCGGACCTGGGTAGTGACCGCCCTGCGGGAGGCCACATCCACGTGGCCGCGGAGCGGCTCAGCGCCACCTGCGAACCAACGGCATCGGGCCGACCCCGGCCGACGAACATGACGAGGAGGAACCGTGGCCGACAACACGTACAACGGCTACTGCGTGAAGTGCAAGGAGAAGCGCGACTTCCAGGGGACCGTGGAGGTCTCGAAGACCGGCATGAACATGGCGAAGGGCAAGTGCCCGGTCTGTGGCACGACCGTGAACCGGATCCTCGGCAAGGCCAAGGCCTGATTCACGCTTGCGGGTAGAGCGGCGCGGTGCGTCGCTCTACCCCATAACCGTGTCGGGGCGGACACGTTGAGTAGTTTGTGGATAACGGCACGAGCCTGTGGATAACTCGCGTTTAGCTGTGGACAACGAGCCTCCCGCGCCCGCCGGACCTGTGGACAACCAACTCGCTCCGCACCGTGGGCGTGACAACCTGTCACGGTGAACCGCCCCACCCTGATTCCCGGCCTCCCCCGCGTCTGGCGCGGGCCCGGCGAGCTGCAGATCGGCTCCGACCCGGCCCGGGCGCTGCTGCTGCGCCTTCCCGACGAGCGCTGCGAGAAGGTCCTCGACCTGCTCGACGGCAGCCGCTCCGAGCGGGTCGTGCTGCGCGGCGCCGCCGAGCTCGGCATCCCCGAGGAGCACTGCCGCTCGCTGCTCGAGACCCTGCGGACGGCCGGCCTCACCCTTCCGGCGTCGTCGCTGGTCCCGCCGAGTTTCGGGGCCGACGCCCGGCGCCGGCTCACCGGCGAGGCCGCCGCGCTGGCGCTGCACGGCATGCCCGCCCCGGCTCAGTCGCTGCGGCGCCGATTGGCGGCTCACGTGCTGCTGGCCGGCCACGGGCGGCTCGCCGCCCCGATCGCGGTGGCGCTCGCCCAGGCGGGCGTGGGGCACGTGCGGCCCGATGTCACCGGCAAGGTGCAACCGGGCGAGCTGCCCGGCGGGCCGCTACGCGGCGCCGATGTCGGCCGGCGGCGGCGCGACGCGATCAAGGAGGTTCTGTCGCTCCTGGTGCCGGGGACCACCGAGGGGGTACGCCGCATCGCACCGACCCTGCGCATCCAGCTCGACCACGACGAGCCGGTGTCCGTGCTCGCGCATGCGCTGGCGGTCCGGCGCCAACCGCACCTGGCCGTGACCATCCGGGAGGGCGCCGCGGTGGTCGGCCCGCTCGTCGGCCCCCGCGGCCGGCCGTGTCTGCATTGCTTGGACCTGCACCGTCGCGAGCGGGACGCGACCTGGCCCGGCCCGGTCTCGGCCGGCGTCGAGCCGTGCGCGGTCAGCACGCTGCTGGCAACGACGGCGTATGCGGTCGCCGAGGCGCTGACCTTCCTCGACGGCGGCACCCCGCAGACCGCCGGGGCGACCGCCGAGATCACGGCGCCCGGCCGGATCCGGCGGCGCAGCTGGCGCCCGCATCCGGAGTGTCCGTGTGCCCGCTGACCGGAGTTTTGGGTTGATAACGGGCGAAGCCGCATCGGCCGGGCGGTTGGCCGGCGATTCGTCGGTCACAATGATCTGGTGAGCGACATACCGCGTCGTGCCGCGTCCCGCACCGCGAGACTGGCCGCGCTGCCATTGGGCTTCGCCGGGCGCACCGCGCTCGGCCTCGGCAAGCGCGCCGTCGGGATAGCGACCGACGTCATCTCGGCCGACATCCAGCAGCGCACCGCCGAGCAACTGTTCAGCGTCCTGGGGCAGCTCAAGGGCGGCGCCATGAAATTCGGGCAGGCGCTGTCGGTGTTCGAGGCCGCGCTCCCCGAGGAGATGGCCGGCCCCTACCGGCAGGCGCTGACCAAACTCCAGGAAGCCGCGCCGCCGATGCCGGTGGCCAGCCTGCACAAGGCGCTGGCCGAGCAGCTCGGCGACGACTGGCGCGAGAAGTTCACCGAGTTCGACGACAGCCCGGCCGCCGCGGCCAGCATCGGCCAGGTGCACCGCGCGCAGTGGAAGCTGCCGAAGGCCCGCAAGAACGCTCGGCAGAAGACCGTTGAGGTGGCGGTCAAGGTGCAATACCCCGGCGCCGGCGAAGCGCTGCTGGCCGACCTCAAGCAGTTGTCCCTGCTGGCCGGCATGTTCAAGATCATTCAGCCGGGGATGGACATCAAACCGCTGATGGCCGAGCTCCGCGCCCGGATCACCGAGGAGCTCGACTACGCGATGGAGGCCGAGACCCAGACCGCCTTCGCGACCGCCTTCGAGGGCGACGACGAGATCTACGTCCCCCGGGTGATCGCGGCCGCGCCGCGGGTGCTGGTCACCGAGTGGGTCGAGGGCACCCCGCTGGCCAAGGTGATCAGCGACGGCTCGCCCGCGGAGCGCGACGAGGCCGGCCGGCTCATGGCCACCCTGCACTTCTCGGCACCGGCCCGGGCCGGCCTGCTGCACGCCGACCCGCACCCCGGCAACTTCCGCATCCTGCCGGACGGCCGGCTCGGCGTGATCGACTTCGGCGCGGTGGCCCGGCTGCCCGGCGGCCACCCCGAGCCGATCGGGCGGCTGGTGCGGCTCGCGCTCGACGGCGACGCCGAGGCGGTCGCCGACGGCCTGCGCGACGAGGGGTTCATCAAGCCCGACGACGAGCTCGACGCCGACGCGGTCCTCAAGTTCCTGCGGCCGATGATCGAGCCGCTCGCCGTCGACGAGTTCCGGTTCACCCGCTCCTGGCTGCGCGGCGAGGCCGCCCGGCTGAGCAGCCCGCGCAGCCCGGCCTACCAATTGAGTCGCAAGCTCAACCTCCCGCCCTCCTACCTGCTGATCCACCGGGTGACGCTGGGCTCGATCGGCGTGCTGTGCCAGCTGGAGGCCCAGGCGCCGTACCGGGCGATCGTGGCGAAGTGGCTGCCCGGATTCGCGCCGGTCGCATGATCTGATGGGATAGGGCGATGGACGCCTCGGCCCACATCGACGATCTCGGCGGCTTCATCCAGGCCTCGCCCAGCTCTTACCACGCGGCGGCCGAGGTGGCGCGGCGCCTGACCGAGGCCGGCTACGCGGCGCTCGACGAGACCGCCGACTGGCGCGAGGCGGTCCGCCCCGGCGCCCGGCTCGTCCTCGTGCGGGACGGCGCGGTGATCGCCCTGGCCCTGCCCGGCCAGGTCGGGTCGGCCACGCCGTTCCGCATCCTCGGCGCGCACACCGACTCGCCGACGTTCAAGCTCAAGCCACGCCCGGCGCTCGCGTCGAACGGCTGGCTGCAGGCCGCGGTCGAGGTGTACGGCGGCCCGATCATCGCCTCCTGGTTCGACCGCGAGCTGGAGCTGGCCGGCCGGCTCGTGACCCGCGACGGCACGACCCACCTGGTGCGCACCGGCCCGTTCGCGCGCATCCCGCACCTGGCGATCCACCTCGACCGCGAGGTGAACACGTCGTTCGCCCCCGACCGCCAGCGCGACGTGCAGCCGATCTTCGCCGTCGACGGCCCGGACGTGCTGACCCACCTGGCCCAGCTCGCCGGGGTCTCGGCCGCCGAGATCATCGGGCACGACGTGGTGACGGTGGACACCGCCGCCCCGGCCCGGTTCGGCGCTTCCCGATCCCTCTTCGCCGCGCCCCGCCTCGACAATCTCTCCTCGGTGCACGCCGGGCTGACCGCGTTGCTGGGCTTCGAGGGCGGCGACGCCGTCGCGGTGCTGGCCGCTTTCGATCACGAGGAGCTGGGGTCGGAGAGCCGCTCCGGCGCGTCCGGCCCGATGCTCGCCGACGTGCTGGAACGCGTCGCGGCGGCCGTGGAGATCGACCTGCACCGGTCGATCCCGGCATCGTGGTGCCTCTCGGCCGACGCCGGGCACGCCGTGCACCCGAACCGGCCCGACAAGCACGACCCGACACACCGGCCGGCCGCCGGCGGCGGCCCGCTCCTGAAGGTCAACGCCAACCAGCGCTACACGACCGACGCGCTCGGGTCGGCGCTGTGGGCGCGCACCTGCGAGGCGGCCGGCGTGCCGTGGCAGCCGTTCGTGTCGAACAACGCGGTGCCCTGCGGCTCGACGATCGGCCCGCTCACCGCGACCCGCATCGGCATCCCGACGCTGGACGTCGGGACGCCGCTGCTCTCGATGCACTCGGCGCGTGAGCTTTGTCACGTCGACGACCCGGCCTACCTGAGGGCCGCGACGGAGCTGTTCTTCGCGGGCGCCGCCTGAGATCCCGCGGTTGGCACAGCGAAAGCCCGTCCGCGCGAACGCGGACGGGCTTTCGTCAATGGTGAGTTCTCATCGCGTCAGCGGGTCTCAGTAACGCCCACCGCCGAGTTCGCGGGAGGCCCGGTGGTGGGCCTTCATGGCTACAAGGCGAGCGGGACGGTGTGCCTCAGGTGTGTAGTCACGCTGAGGCCGAGGCATTCGAGCCCTGGACAACGCTTCTTGGAGAAGTCTCATTTTGGAAGCTCCATTCGTGCTCATTCTCGGTCTCTGCTTTCGGTAGGTGGCCTCGGAAGGCCGGTATGGGGAGGGAGTTGTCGGGTCAGGCCGCGAGGCGGACCTGGTTGCGGGACTCGAGACCGTTCGCGGCGAGCCGCTCCTCGACCTCGACTGCCAGCTCGGCGTCGCGCGCCACGTCCGCCTTACGCGGACGGCCACGGGGCCGCTTGCGCGGAACCACGGCGCCGCGCTCGAAAATCTCGCCGCCCCAGACTCCCCAGGGCTCGTTCCGCTCGACCGCGCCGGCGAGGCACTCGACGCGCAGCGGACAGTCCCCGCAGAGCGACTTGGCCAGCTCCAGCTGGGCCGGGGAGTCCGAGAACCACAGGTCCGGGTCGAACTTCCGACAGGGCAGGTTTGCCTCGATGTCGACGCTCACGTCGATCGGGGCCAGCGCCAGACTCATAAAGCCCGGTCACCTCTCTCTTCTTCTTCGATCTTCTGGATCGCAGTGCTGGTCGTGCACCGGCCGGTGAGCCGGCAAAAAATTAGGCCGCGGACCCTGTACGGGTTCCGCGGCCTCGAGGTGAGCCGGAGGTCTGGTTTATCAGACCGGCCTTCCTCGAGGCGGGACACCGTCGGCGCCATCCGTGTAGCGCTTGCTGGAGCCATCGATGCCCTTGAACCCAGTGGTGCTGATGGTGCTGGTGCTGGTGGTGCCGTTGGTGCCAGTGATCCCGTTGGTAAGCATCAGGACCTGGGCCAGCTCGGCCTGGGCCTGGGCCTGGTGCACCCGCGAAACCGGAGCCCGCTCCGCGGCCAGCACAGCCACCGGAGCGGCGGCAGGTGCGGTCAGGGAAACGGTCGGCCACTGGTTCGCCCGGAAAGCCACCGGGGTCGCCCGGAAAGCGATCGGAGCGGCCGACGGAGCGCAGGCACGGGTCAGCGGCATCGACGGTCGCTGCGTCATCGTGTAGATCTCCATCGTTGCCACCTCCTCCAGAACGTTGCGCTCGGTGGGATCGAAACTCGATCCCTCTTGGTGTTTCGGACCCGGGCGAGCAGGCTCGCTCGCCGTGGTGTGTCCTGAGGCTATGCCTCCCCCGGAGGCGAGGGCAAACGAATTAACGGACTAGTTTCCAAAGTTTTTTGCCGAGGCTCCGGACGACACTTCGTCGGGGTCGGCGCCGCCGACCAGAGCGAAGACCTGCTGCCCGTACTGGCTCAGCTTGCGCGGCCCGATCCCGGCGATCGCCAGCAACTCGGCCGGGGTGCTCGGGCGCCGCTCGGCCATGGCCACCAGCGTGGCGTCGGTGAACACCACATACGCAGGGACTTTGAGCTCCTCGGCGGTGGTCTTGCGCCACGTCTGGAAGCGTTCCAGCAGGTCCTCGTCCAAATCGGACGGACAGGACGGGCAGCGGCCCAGTTTGCGGTCGGCGCCGGCCAGCAGGGTGGCCCCGCAGACGCGGCAGGACGACACCTGCGGGCGCCGCCGGTCGGGTTTCCGACTCCGCTCGCCGGCCCGCTCGGCCGGCGAGTTGCGCTCGAGCTGCGGCAGGAAGCGGCACGGGCGCCGCGGCCGCCCGCCCGCCGAGCGGGCCTGACCATAGGAAAGCCACAGCCATTGCCGGGCCCGGGTCACCCCGACATAGAGCAGGCGGCGCTCCTCCTCAAGCTGGTCGGGGGTCTTCGCGTACGTCGTCGGCAGCGTCCCGTCGGAGAGACCCACGAGGAACACCGCGTCCCACTCGAGCCCCTTGGCCGAATGCAGTGAGGCAAGCGTCACACCCTCGACCGTCGGCGCGTGCTGCTGCTCGGCGCGGCGGGCCAGCTCGTCGTTGAACGCCGCGAGCGAGACGTCGCGCTGCACTGCCCCGGCCACGCCGATCGGCACGAGGGCGGGCGCCTTCGCGTACTCCTCGGCCAGGGCGACCAACGCGGCCAGCGCCTCCCACCGCTCGCGGGCGGCGCCGCCGGCCGGCGGCTGCTCGCGCGACCACCCGGTGGCCGCGAGGGCCTCGACGACCGCCGGCACGAGCGGCGTCTCGCCGGGCGTGGAGCGCACGGCGGCGCGCAGCGCGATCATCGCCTGCCGGATCTCGGGCCGCTCGAAGAACCGCTCGGCGCCGCGCACCACATACGGCACCTCGGCCTCGGTGAGCGCCTCCTCGTAGGTCTCGGACTGGGCGTTGGTGCGGAACAGGATCGCGATCTCGCTGGCCGCAATGCCGGTGGCGATCAGCTCGCGGCACCGCCGGGCCACCGCGGTCGCCTCGCCCGCCTCGTCGGGAAAGATCTTGAGCTCGGGCTCGGGGCCGGACGGGCGCTGGCCGACCAGCTCGAGCCGCAGCCGCGCCTCGCTGCCCCGGGCCTGCCGGATCACCGCGTTGGCCAGCCCGACCACCTGCGGGGTCGAGCGGTAGTCGCGGACCAGCCGGACGACCACCGCGTCGCGCCGCTGCCTCGGGAAATCGATCAGATAGGCCGACGTGGCGCCGGTGAACGAGTAGATCGTCTGGCTGGCGTCGCCGACCACGGTCAGGTCGTCGCGCCCGCCCAGCCAGGCGTCGAGCAGTCGCTGCTGCAGCGGGTTGACGTCCTGATACTCGTCGACCACGAAGTGGCGATATTGATTGCGGATCTCCTCGGCGACGTCGGCGTGCTCCTCGATCCCCCAGACCGCGGCGCGCAGCATGTCCTCGAAGTCGATCACGCCCTGGCGCCGCTTGATCGTCTCGTACGCCGCGAAGACCTCGGCGACCTTGGCCGGCTCGTGCGGGGGCTCGCGCAGCGCCTTGGTGGCGGCCACCGGGTACTCGCTCGGCTCGACCAGGGATGATTTCGCCCACTCGATCTCGGAGGCCAGATCGCGGGCGCCGGTGCGGTCGGCGCGCACGCCCGCCCGGGCGGCCGCGAGGCCCACCATGCGGGCCTTGGACTCCAGGAGCTCGGGCATCTGGCGGCCCTCGAGCAGGCGGGGGGCGAAATAGCGCACCTGGCGCAGGGCCGCGGCGTGGAAGGTGCGGGCCTGCACGCCGGTGGCGCCCAGGGCGCCGAGCCGGGCGCGCATCTCGGCGGCGGCGCGGGCGGTGAAGGTGACGGCGAGCACATGCCGGGGGCTGACCTCGCCGGTGAGCGTGCGGTAGGCGATGCGATGGGTGATCGCCCGGGTCTTGCCGGTGCCCGCGCCGGCCAGGATGCAGACCGGCCCGGCGGGCGCGGTCACCGCCGTCCGTTGCTCGGGGTCGAGACCGGCCAGCACCGCATCAGTACGCACGCTGGGAATCATGGCACCCCGGTCTGACGTTATGCCGCACGGCGAAGTGCCATGTGATTCAGCCGAAGGGATCCTTGACCGATGTTGACCATGTATTCGACGTCCTGGTGCGGCTACTGTCACCGACTCAAGTCGCAGCTCGACCGCGAGGGAATTGCCTACGACGTCGTCGACATCGAGCAGGACGAGGCGGCCGCCGAGTTCGTGCAGAGCGTCAACGGTGGCAACCGCACCGTGCCGACCCTCCGCTTCGACGACGGGTCCGCGCTGACCAACCCGTCGATCATCCAGGTCAAGGACCATCTCGCGGCCATCGCCGCCTGACTCACCCGCCTGACTCACCCGCCGGCGAAGGCCGCCGCCTCTTCCTCTCCCGACCCGATGAGCTGGTCCAGTTCGGCATCGCCGAGGGCCAGCTCATCGGCGAGAGAGGCAAAGAGCAGCAGGTGTACGGCGATACGCACGCCCTCGTCGATGTCGCCGACCGGCACCACCTCGCCCAGCGCCGCGCGCACCAGCATCTCGGCGTCGAGCGTCGGTATCGCCGCGGCCGCGTGGTCGTGCACGGCGGTCGCGACCGTCCGGCCGATCTCGGCGAGCGGCGCGCCCGGCTCGAACCGCCGGCGCACCGCCAGACCGAATGCGATCTCCCACACCCGGCGTGCCGAGTCGTCGACCGCGCCGGCCGGCGAGCCGTACCGCGACGGCGCCTCGTCCCGTGCCGCCTGCCGCAGATAGCGCCCGGCCTCGGTGGCGATCACCCCCGCGGCACGCGCCGTGCCCGGCGGCAGCTGGCCGGAGAGCGCCCCGACGGCCGGCTGGTCCGGGGACCGCGCGGCGTCGTCCGCCCGCGCCGACGTTGTTTCCGAGCGGCGAGACCGGCGACGGCTCTTGGCGAGGGCCGGGCGCTCCCGCACCTCGACCGGCGCGGCCGGGACGGGCATGGCGGACGTCGGCTCGGCGGCACGCAGGGACCGGCGCCGGTTCTTCTTCACAGCGTCCTCCGGCCGACGACCCGGTTGCGCGGCCGGTCGAACCGGGCCACCCGTTTCTCGGCCTGATCGACCAGCGCGTGCAGTTCCGCCTCCGGCGCCCCGGGCGGGCGGGCCAGGTCGCCGACCACGTGACAGATCAGCTCGAAACGGCGCAGCTCGGGCACCCCGTGGACGAGCTCGGGCTCGGCGATCCCGGCCCGGATCATCGCCTCGGCCTCGCGGGCCAGCTCCCCGCCGGCCGGCAGCGACTGATACTCGAGCAGGTCGCGCACGTAGCGGGTGATGTCGCGCGGATCGCGCCCGACGAAGCTGCGGCGCACCGCCACGACGAACAGCTCGCGCAGCAGGCGTACGGCCCGCGGCGAGTCGCCGAGACGCGACAGCGACCGCGCCGGGCGCTCCTCCTCCATCGCCTCGAGGATGAGCCGGCCGGCCGCGGTCGCCGCCTTGTCCAATGTCCCGGTTTGCCCCATATAGGGGACTCTAACGGGGTAGTTACGGGATGAGAGCCGGAATGCTGGAGTCGAGCAGGCCCCGCTCCTTGAGCGCGCCGTAGAGCGGCGTGGTCTCCGGGTAGTGGCCCCAGGCGTGATCGCCGGTGCCGTCACCCTCGGGGCAGTGGCCGAGCAGCTGCTTCTGCACCGGGTCGAGACCATCGAACCAGGACTGGCCGGGCAGGCCGGCCACGTCGTCACGGCCCGCGATCCAGCGGTACGTGTACCCGAAGAACGCGCCCATGCGGGTGAACGGCGAGTAGTTGTCCGAGCGGGCATGCCAGATGCGCCGGTCGAAGACGACCAGGTCACCCGGGTTGGCGGTGATCTGGGTCGCGCCCTCGGGCTGCGGCCACGGAACGCCGCGGTTCGGCGGGCCGGGCAGCCAGTTGGTCTTGTGGCTGCCCGGGATCACGGTGAAGTTGCCCCGGCCGGTCTCGCTGACGTCGGAGAACCAGAACGCGAGCTTCACGGAGAACATCGGGCGGGGATCGGTCTCGATCTCCCGGTTCTGCCGGCCGCCGTCCTGGTGCCAGTGCCACCATTCCTTCTGCTTCTCGTGGATCTGCGGGTGCACGTCCACGTGGGAGTGGTAGATGTGGATGTTCCAGCCGAGCAGCGACCAGATGTACTTGAACGCCACCGGGTGATCGATCAGGTACGCCAGCTCGGGGACGGAGGTCACCGCGGACAGCTGGTGCAAGGCGCCGGTCGCGTTCAGCCCGTGGCCGCCGGGCTGCTGGGCCCGCTCGTACGCGGCCTGGATCGCGTTGCGCCCGACCTCGATCTCACCGGCGCTGAGCACCCCGGGAACGACGAGGATCCCGTCCCGGTCGAACTGGGCGCGCTCGTCCTCCGTCATGGGCACCCATGCGGGCGCTTCCACCTGCGTCATCGAAGAATCCACCTCTCGGTCTTTGTATTCGAGACGCAGCAGAGGCCCGTTTTGGTTACTCCGGAACGAGAAAACTTTTTCATTTGGAGGAACGTCAATACGTTATCGGGCGAAACCGCCCAACCACGTTTCGATCAGGTAATACGCGATCGAAGAGCGCATCGGCGGACTCATCCGGACACCGGAGCCGGGGTGCACGAAGTCCCCGGCGATCATCTTGGCGATGTCGTCGCGGGTGAACCAGTGCGCCTCGTCGATCTCCTCGGGATCCAGCCGGATCGGCGCGGCCGGGTCGGCGGTGGCGTGGAAGCCGAGCATCAGCGAGCCCGGGAACGGCCAGGACTGGCTGCCCGCGTAGGTGAGGCTGGTCAGCGGGATGCCCACCTCCTCGGCCACCTCGCGCAGCACGGCGGCCTCGGCCGACTCGCCCGGCTCGACGTAGCCGGCCAGGCACGAGAAGCGGATGACGCCGTCCGGGCCGACCGGCCAGGTGGCGTTGTGCCCGAGCAGGCAGCGGCCGTCCGGCCCGGCCACGCCGTCGTGCACCAGCACGATCATCGCCGGGTCGGTGCGCGGCCACATCTCGTTGCCGTCGGGATCGCGCCGCACCCAGCCGGCCTCGGCCGCGGTGGTAGCCAGGCCGGTACGCGGCGAGAAGCCGTGGCTCGCGTGCCAGTTGCTCAGCGCGACCGCGGTGGTGAACAGCCCGGCGTCGCGGGCGTCGAGCAGGTGACCCACGTCGCGCAGGGTCACCGCCCGGGCGCCCTCGACCTCGGGCAGGGGCGCGGTGAGCGTCCAGAGGGTGGTGCCGTCGGTGTCGACGCCCAGGAAGCGGCGCTCGGCCTCCGGTGCGTCGGCGGCGGCCAGCAGCACCAGCCCGACGCCGCCGTCCGGCCGGTCCGCCACCAGGGCGCGGCCGCCGCGCGGGTCGACCACCAGCACCAGGCCGCGCGACCACGCCTCGGCGAGCCAGGCCTGGTCTCGCCGGCGCAGCGCGGAACGGTCGAGCGTGCTGCGGGCCAGCGGCGGGGTCGGGAACTCGGGCGTGCTGCGGGCCGGCAGGGCCGGGAACTCGGGCGTGCTGCGGGCCGGCAGGGCCGGGAACTCGGGCGTGCTGCGGGCCGGCAGGGCCGGGAACTCGGGCGTGCTGCTGGCCGGCGGCGTCGCCGGGACCTCGGGGGTGCTCACGCGGTGCCGCGCACTACCGGGGTGAGCGCGGCCAGCGGGGCCTCGACCCTCTCGGCGTCGCCCAGCACCACCGTGATCGCCCGCGACGGCGCCAGGAACTCGGCCGCCGCCGCCGACACGTCGTCCAGCGTCGCCGTGGCCAGCGCCGCCGAGTGCTCCCGCAGGTGCTCGAGGCGCAGGCCGAAGCTCGCGTACATGCTGGCCAGGCCGGCCAGCCCGGCCTGGGTGGACATGCCGAGCCGCAGCGTGCCCAGGGCGTAGCGCCGGGCCTGCTCGAGCTCCTCCTCGCCGGGCGGCAGGCTCGCGATGCGGCCCAGCTCGTAGAGGGTCTCCAGCAGCGACGGGCCGGTCACCTCGGTGGCGACCTCGGCCGCGACCATCAGCGCCGAACCGGCCAGGTAGTGCTCGATCGCGGTGTGCGGCCCGTACGTGTAGCCCTTGTCCTCCCGGATGTTCTCCACCCAGCGTGACGAGAAGTACCCGCCGAAGACCATGTTGGCCAGCTGGAGCGCCGCGTACCGCGGATCGGTGCGCGGCACCGCCGGCAGCGCCATCCGCAGCGAGGACTGCACGGAGCCGGGCCGGTCGACCAGGATCAGCGGGCCGGACTCGAGCGGCGGCGTGGCGGGCGTCGTCTCGTCCTTACCGGGGCCGGTCCAGCTGCCCAGCGCCTTTTCCGCGGCGTCGATCGCCTTGTCGGGGTTGATGTCGCCGACGAGCACCAGCACCGCGCCCTCCGGCCGGAGCCGCTCGGCGTGCAGCGTGCGCAGCTGGGCCGGGCGGACGCCGCGGACCTGCTCGGGCTCGGGCGTCTGGATCGCGTACGGGTGCTTGCCGTACATCCGCTTCAGCAACGCCGTCCGGGCCAGGTGCGCCGGCTGGCTCAGCGCCACGTTGATGTGGTCGACGAGGCGGTCGCGCTCGGTCGCCACCTCGGCCTTCGGGTACGCCGGGTCGGTCAGGACCGCGGCGAGGATCTCCAGCATCCGGTCGAGGCCGCTCGCCAGCGCGTTGCCGGTGACCAGCAGCCGGTCGGGGTCGAGCCCGGCGGAGAGGCCGCCGCCGACCGTCTGCAGCTCGGCCGCGATGTCGACGCTCGACATCGTGCCGGTGCCGGTGAACAGCGCCTGGGAGAGCAGGGTGGCCCGAGGCAGCGGCGCCTTGCCGAACGGGACCCGCAGCCGCAGCTCGACCAGCGGCACCGCCGAGCGCCGGATGGCGATCACGGTGAGGCCGCCGGGGAGCGTGCGCTCGGCCTGCTTGGGCAGCTTGAGCTTGGCGTCGGGGACGAGGTCGGGCAGGGTCTTGCTGGTCATTGGGCAGCTCCCGGGGTGACCTCGACGACGGCGCGGGACTCGGGGCGCAGGGCGCTCGCGGCGGCGACGACCTGTGCCTCGGTGACCTCGCCCACGAGCTTGGGCAGATCGTTGAGCAGTTCGGGGCGGCCGCGCTGCAGCTCCAGCACCGCCATCGGCAGCGCCCGGCCCAGCACGGCGTCGGTGTCGCGCAGCAGGTGGGTCGCGATGCGCGCCTGGGTGCGCTCGAGCTCGCCGGCGGCGAGGCCGTCGTGCACCAGGCGGTCGAGCTCCTCGTCGACCGTGCGCAGCACCTTTTCGGCGTCGCCGCCGGGCGGCATGTGCGCCTGCAGGAGCAGGGCGGTCGGGTTGCGCACCTGGAACTCGTCGCCCATGAAGCCGATGTACCCGCCGATGCTGGTGACCGAGCGGTCGCGCTGGACGAGCCGATCGACCAGGCGGGACGCCTCGCCGTCGGTGAGCACCTCGGCGAGCACGACGAACGGCAGGTAGTCGGCGAAGCCGGCGATCGGGTCGGGCACCCGCCAGCCGGCGGCCACGGCGGGCAGCGGGGCGAGGCGGTCGGTGTAGGCGTCGCGCCGCTCGGCGTCGAGGGCCGGCTCGTCGAAGTCGGGCAGCGTGGGCGCGGGGCGAGCCGGCACGTCGCCGAAGTGCCGCTCGATCATGACGGTGGCCGCGGCCACGTCGAAGTCGCCGGCCACCGCGAGGGTCGCGTTGCCGCTGGCGTAATAGCGGTCGAAGAACGCCTTCGCGTCCTCGACCGTGGCGCTGTCGAGGTCGCCGAACGAGCCGTACCCGTCGTGGCTGTTGGCGAACGTGGAGAACATGACCGGCGGCAGCTTGAGCCAGGGGAAGCCGCCGTACGGCCGGTTCAGCACGTTGACGCGGATCTCCTCCTTGACCACGTCGATCTGGTTGCGCAGGTTTTCCTCGGTCAGGCGGGGGCCGCGCATGCGGTCGGCCTCGAGGAAGAGGGCCCGCTCGAGGGCGCCGGACGGCAGCACCTCGAAGTAATCGGTGTAGTCCAGGTGGGTGGAGCCGTTGAAGGTGCCGCCGGCGCCCTGCACGTGCCGGAAGTGGGCGAGCTTCTCCAGGTTTTCCGAGCCCTGGAACATCAGGTGCTCGAAGAGGTGGGCGAAGCCCGTGCGCCCCTCCGGCTCGGAGCGGATGCCCACGTCGTAGACGACGGCCACGCCCACCACGGGCGCGCTGCGGTCGGGCGTGAGGACCACCCGCAGACCGTTGTCCAGCGTGAACCGCTCCACCGGGTACTTCGTTGCCGGAATCTTGCCTCTGCGCGCCACGGCTTGACATTAGCGCGCCCGGTGTACGCCGTGGCGACGACAGGTCACCGGAGCGCCACGCCACGTTCCCGCCATCCGGTCGTGGGCTTGACGTCCGATTCCCACTTCCTCCATTATTCCCATGCATCAGATAGGGGAAGCAGGGTTTAGCCGAGTGCGGGTCGCCGTCGCGGAAGCCATCGAGGTCGTCGTCGACCACAAGACCCTTGCCGAACTGTCCCCGATAACGAGTAACTAGGAGTGAGCATGAGCTCCCGCACCCTCCGTGCGCTTGCCCTCGCCGCCACCGCCCTGATAACCGCGACCGCCCTGACCGCCTGCGGCGGCGACGACAAGGACGCCGCCTCCGCCTCGGGCAGCGGGTCCGCCGAGGCCTCGGCCATCCGCCTCGGCTACTTCCCGAACATCACCCACACGCCCGCCTTGCTCGGGGTCAACAAGGGCTTCTTCCAGGAGGCGCTGGGCAGCACCAAGCTCGAGGCCAAGACGTTCAACGCCGGCCCGGCCGCGATCGAGGCGCTGTTCTCGGGTGCCATCGACGCCACGTACATCGGCCCGAACCCGGCGATCAACGGATGGGCGCAGTCGAAGGGCGAGGGTCTGAAGATCATCGCGGGCAGCACCTCGGCCGGCGCCGGCCTGGTGGTCAAGCCGGGCATCACCACCGCGGCCGGCCTCCAGGGCAAGAAGATCGCCACCCCGCAGCTGGGCAACACCCAGGACGTCGCGCTGCGCGCCTGGCTCAAAGAGAACGGGCTCAACGCCGACACCCAGGGCGGCGGCGACGTCTCGATCCTGCCCCAGGACAACGCGACGATCCTGCAGGCGTTCGCCCAGGGCGCGATCGACGGCGCCTGGGTGCCCGAGCCCTACTACAGCCGGCTGCAGCTCGAGTCGGGCGGCAAGGTGCTGGTCGACGAGAAGGAGCTGTGGCCCGGTGGCCAGTTCGTCACCACTCACCTGATCGTCACGCAGGAGTTCCTCAAGAAGTACCCGGGCACGGTCAAGAAGCTGCTGCAGGGTCACCTCAAGGCGCTGGACTACATCAAGGCCGACAACACCGGCGCGCAGAAGGCCGCCAACGACCAGCTCGCGGCGCTCTCCGGCAAGCCGCTCAAGGACAACATCCTCGCCGCGTCGTTCCAGAACCTGACCTTCACCGCCGACCCGATCGCGTCCTCGTTGTTCACCAGCGCCCAGCACGCCCAGGACGTCGGCCTGCTCAAGCCGGTCGACCTCAACGGCATCTACGACCTCGGCCCGCTGAACGAGCTACTCAAGGCGGCCGGCCGGCCCGAGGTCAGCGACGCCGCGGCCTGAAAGGCGGAATCACCATGCGCGTCCTGGAACATCCCCTGGTCCGCCTCGACAACGTCGCCAAGCAGTACGGGTCGGGCAGCTCGGCGCTGCTGGCGCTCGACCGGGTCTCGCTGACCGTCCGGCCGGGCGAGTTCGTCTGCCTGCTCGGCGCCTCCGGCTGCGGCAAGAGCACGCTGCTCTCGCTGGTCGCGGGGCTCGACAAGATCAGCGGGGGCACCCTGGACACCGGCGGGCGGAAGGTGTCGCTGATGTTCCAGGAGCCCGCGCTCTTCCCCTGGCTCTCGGTATCCGGCAACGTCGAGCTGCCGCTGCGGCTGCAGGGCGCCGGCCGGGCCGAGCGCCGCAAGCGCGCCGAGGAGCTGCTGGAGGTCGTGCGGCTGCGCGGCTTCGGCGGCAAGCGGCCGCACGAGCTCTCCGGCGGCATGCGCCAGCGCGTGGCACTCGCCCGCGCGCTGGCGCAGGACGCCGACATCCTGCTGATGGACGAGCCGTTCGGCGCGCTCGACGCGATGACCCGCGACATCCTGCACGACGAACTCGAGCGGATCTGGCGCGAACAGGAGCTCACGGTCCTGTTCGTGACCCACAACGTGCGCGAGGCGGTCCGGCTCGGCGACCGGGTGATCCTGCTCAGCAGCCGGCCCGGCCGGGTGATCGAGGACTTCCCGGTCGCCCACGAGCGCCCCCGGCGCATCGACTCGCCCGAGGTCTCCGGCCAAGCCGCCGAGATCACCGACCGGCTCCGCGCGGAGGTGGCCCGCCATGCCCATTAAGTACCCGTCCGCCCGCGCCGGGCTGGAAAGCGGCACGGCCGAGGCGGCCGTCCCCGCGACGCCGGCGAAAGTGGCCGTCAACCCGCAGGCCGCCGAGGTCACCGGGCTGGACGCGCTCGAGCTCGCGGGCCACGCCCGCACCGGCGCGGCCGGCAAGCGGATCTGGCGGAGCGCCTGGCCCAAGCTGCTCGCCGTCGCCATCGTGCTGATCGTCTGGCAGGCCGTGGTCTGGTCGGAATGGAAGCCGGAGTACGTGCTGCCCGGCCCCGAGACCGTCGTACGCGACCTGGGCGGCGTGCTCACCGACGGCGGCTTCTGGGACGGCGTACGCCTCACGCTGATCCGGGCGCTGACCGGATTCGCGCTGGCCGTGCTGATCGGCACGGTCGTCGGCGCGGCGGTCTCCCGCTTCGCGCCGCTGCGGGCCGCGATCGGCTCGCTGATCACCGGCCTCCAGACGATGCCGTCGATCATGTGGTTCCCGCTGGCCATCCTGCTCTTCCAGATCAGCGAGAGCGCGATCCTGTTCGTGGTCGTCCTCGGCGCCGCGCCATCGGTGGCGAACGGCCTGATCAGCGGCATCGACTACGTGCCGCGCACCTGGCTGCGGGTCGGGCAGGTGCTGGGCATGCGTGGCCTGGCGAAGTACCGGCACCTGATCCTGCCGGCGTCGCTGCCGTCGTTCATCTTGGGCCTCAAGCAGGGGTGGGCGTTCTCGTGGCGCAGCCTGATGGCCGGCGAGCTCCTGGTCATCGTGCCGGGCGCGCTGTCCATCGGGGTACGCATGCAGCAGGCGCGCGACCTGTCCGACTCCAGCCTGGTGATCTGCTACATCATCGTGGTCCTGGTGATCGGCATCCTGATCGACGTGCTCTTCAACACCGCCGACAACGCGCTCCGCAAGCGCTGGGGTCTCACCAGCAGCTAGCGGACCCGGACCGACTTCATGACGTCCTCGACCACGTAGTCCCACTGCTTGTGGGTGCCTGGGATGGAGACATAGAGGACCGCCGCCGTGGGCTTGCCCACGTCGATGACCGCCACCGCGGAGAGCTCGTCGGTGGCGGTCAGGCCCCGTGCGTGGAAGTGCAGGCGGAACTCGCTCAGATAGGCCGGGCGCCCGCCCAGGGTGGTCAGGCCGTCCCTGATCGTCTCCAGCGTGTTGGGCTGCGGGTAGTACTCGGCCCGGACGTCGGCGGCCACCTGCCGACCCACGCACTCGAGGTTGAGCGACACCGCGTCGTTGTCGGCGGCCGGGACGGCGGCCGACAGGATCGAGGCGTGGTACTGGCCGGCGCTGTAGTTCTCGGTCACGAAGTGCTGGCCGACCTTGTACGGGACCTCCAGCGTCCCGGCCCGCCACACGTCGTCCCACGGCACCCACGGCGCGCCGTACGCCCGATACGAGATGCCGGCCTCCTCGTCGACCGTGCGGGCGCCGGTGGCAGCCGGCGGCGCGCTCGGCACCGCGGTGGGCGCGGCGTTGGGCGACTCGGTCGGTGCCGGGCAGGCCTGGGCCAGCGGCGGGCGTACGTCGGTGGGGGCGGAGGCCTTGTCGCGAAAGGGGTTGGTGTCCCCCGAGAACGCCAGCGCCAGGATGATCACCAGGCCGATCGCGACGATCCCGCCGGCGATGCCCCCGAAGATCTGAAGTTGCCGCCGGCGGCGCCGCGGGCCGTCGGGCCGCGGCGGCTCGGGCGGGGCCGGCGCCGGCGCGCCCGGGAGCCGCGGCGCGGCCACCATGCCCGACGCGAACCGGTCGCCGGGGCGCTGCCAGGCGAACGTCTCCGGGGGCGGCTCAGACATGAATCCCAGTGAACACCACGCACCTGAGAACCCGGGTCACCGCGTCAGCGCCGGGTCTCCGTCCCGCTGGTCGTCGCCCACGAGGTGCGCGATGCGGTCGCCGACCGAGGTCAGGTCGGCGGTGGCGCGCGGGGCGGCCGGATACCACGGCGCGAACACCACCACGAGCACCAGGGCCAGGCCGGCGCAGGCCACGGCCAGCACGAAGGCCAGCTCACGGCGGGCCGGCGTGCTGCGCATGCGATTCCTCCCGGGCCCGGCGAACAGAAGCGTCACAGGGTTAGACGCAGTCGGCGGCCGCACGGTTGCACCCGAACCAGCCGATCTTCAGAAAGGTCCGCTACCGTCTTTCCATGGAACTCGTGTATCCCCCGGTCATCGCCTTCGCCAAGACGATGTTCCGCGCGCTCGACCTGCGTATTCAGATCGACGGCGCCGAGCACATCCCCGCGGAGGGCGGTGCGGTGCTCGCGAGCAACCATGTGAGCTACCTGGACTTCATCTTCTGCGGCCTGGCCGCCCAGCCGGCCAAGCGGCTGGTCCGGTTCATGGCGAAAAAGTCGGTCTTCGACCACAAGATCAGCGGCCCGCTGATGCGCGGCATGCGGCACATCCCGGTCGACCGGGACGCGGGCGCCGGGTCGTTCCGCGCGGCCACCAACGCGCTCAAGGGCGGCGAGGTGGTCGGCGTGTTCCCCGAGGCGACGATCAGCGAGTCGTTCACGGTCAAGGAGCTGAAGTCGGGGGCGGTCCGGCTGGCCCGCACGGCCAAGGTGCCGCTGATCCCGATGGCGGTCTGGGGCCCGCACCGGATGTGGACCAAGGGCCACCCGAAAGAGCTGACCAAACGGCACGTGCCGGTGCTGATCAAGGTGGGCGAGGCGATCGAGATGCCCAAGGGCGTCTCACCGGACGCGCTGACCGCACTGCTGAAGGAGCGCCTCAGCGGCCTCCTGGACGCCGTGCAGAGGGCGTACCCGGAAAAACCCGCAAGCGACGACGACCGCTGGTGGCTTCCCGCCCACCTCGGCGGCACGGCGCCGCTGCCGCAGGCAGCAGCCGTCTGATCGGCACGCCACCAGGGCGAACGGCGCCGCATCCCTCGGCGAGGGGTGCGGCGCCGCCTTGTTTGACCCGATCTCGGCCGAGATCAGAGGGCGCGGATGTTCGCGGCCTGCGGGCCCTTCTGGCCCTGGGTGACCTCGAACTCGACCCGCTGGTTCTCTTCCAGGCTGCGGTAGCCCGACATCTGGATCGCGGAGAAGTGGGCGAAGACGTCGGCACCGCCGTCGTCGGGGGTGATGAACCCGAAGCCCTTGTCCGCGTTGAACCACTTCACAACGCCGGTAACCATGATCGTCTCCTCGACGGTCGATCGCTCTTGACCATTATGGACTGGAGCGAGGTGGTAAGACCCGGTTTCCCCGAGTCTCGTGTCGCCGTACTGATCGCCCGTACCGGAGGAATCCGGGTTACGACAAAGAGCGCCTGGGGCAGACTTCCCCACAGGCGCTCCTGAGTACTTGGGAACCAAACGAACAACGGTCGGAGCGTAGCACGGGTATGGAGGCTCAGCGGTGATCGGCGCACAACTCGCACGACAGCTCAAGGAGGCCGGGCTGGTCTGGAAGCCGGCGCTCGGCGACCATTTCGCCATCCCGGACCGCGATCTCGACGACGAGGTCTTCGTGCTCAGCAACATGACCATCGAGGTGCACACGATGCCGGAGGGACGGGTGATCGGCTTCAACGGCACCACCGAGTGGGCGCTCGACGACGTGGAGATCGAGGAGACCGTCTGGCTGCCCCGCGAGGACCAGCTGCGGGAGCTGCTCGGCGGGACTTTCCGCGGGCTTCGCCGCGATCCCGCGGGCTATGCGGTGACCATCGCTCTGCTGGGCGAGGAGCGGGAGTTCGTGGGTCCGGGCGCCGAGGACGCGTACGCCGCCGCGCTGCTGCACCTGCTCGCGGCGGCCACCGACTAGTCACCCGATTCGGGCACCTCGGCGATCAGGGCCGCCAGCGCGTCGGCGTCCAGCAGGTCGGCGGGCCGGACCGTGACCTGCTCGCGCACGTAGTGGAAGCCCGCGCGCACCCGGTTCACCGGCACGCCCGCCAGCGACGCCCAGGCGATCCGGTATGCGGCCAGCTGGACCGCGGCCGCCTCGGCCGCGGGTCCGGACGGGCGGCGGCCGGTCTTCCAGTCGATCACGTCGTAGCGGTTGCCCGAATCGGCGAAGACCGCGTCCATCCGGCCACGCACCACCACGCCGGCCACCGAGGTCGCGAACGGGACCTCCACCTCGATCGGGGTGCGGTCGGCCCACTCCCCCGTCAAAAACGCCTCCTGCAGGGCCGCCAGTTCCTCGTCGGCGGCCGCGTCGTCGTCGGCCGCGCCGGGCAGCTCGTCGATGTCGATCAGCCGGGCCGAGCCGAAGCGCTGCTCCAGCCAGGCGTGGAAGGCGGTGCCGCGGCGGGCATACGGCGTCGGCCGCTGCGGCAGCGGACGGCGCAGCGACCGGGCCAGCCCCTGCGGGTCGCGGCGCAGCACCACCAGCTGCGAGACGGACAGGTGGGCGGGCAGCGCCACCTCGATCGGCCCGTCCCGGCGGGACCGCTCCTCCCGCTCGGCCAGCAGCAGATCCGCTTCGCGCCGCCACCGCACGATGTCCTCGTCCCCGGGTTCGTCGAGCGTCGGCAGGCCCACCAGGTCGGCCGCGAAACCTGCCCGGGCGGCGATCTCGGGGTCGTGGGCGGCCAGGTCGGCGAACGCCTCGGCGGCCGAGGCCTCGGGCCGGGCGATCATGCGGCGGATCAGGTCGGCCGCGGCCGTCATGGCGGGGCGGCGGCGGCCCAGCGGGTCGAGCGGCCACTCCAAGGACTGCACCTCGTCGCCGGCCGGATTCGAGGCGTCCGGGGCCGGTTCCGGCACCCAGCGGTCCACCACCCCCGAGCCGGCCGCACAGGTCGCGCGGATCTCGTCGAGGAAGACCGACGGGCCGCGCGGCCGCTTCACGCCGTCGCCCCACCAGTAACCGGAACACAGCAGCAGGCGGCGGGGACGGGTCACCGCCACGTACGCGAGACGCCGTTCTTCTCTCTCGTCGTGCTCCCGCCAAGCCCGGCCGAACGCGGTGACCGCCGCCAGCACGCCCTTCTGGTCGACCGCCTCGGAAAGGTCGAGCCGGGGCAGCCCCTCGGCGTCGCCGCGCAGCGGGAACGGCAGCACCCCGATGCCCATCAGGTAATGGTCGGTGGCGCGCACCTGGCCCGGCCAGACGCCCCGGCTCAGCCCGGCCACCGACACCACGTCCCACTCCAGGCCCTTCGCGGCGTGCGCGGTCAGGATCTGCACCGCGCCCTCCACCACGTCGACCTGGCCCGGCTCGAGCCCGCGTTCCTCCTCCTCGGCGGCGGCCAGGAACGCCAGGAAGCCGGCCAGCGTGCCGCCGTCGGTCTCGGCGGCGTAGCGGGCCGCCACGTCGCCCAGCGCGTCCAGGTGGCCGCGCGCCAGGCCCGCGTCCCCGGCTCGCCAGCCGCGCACGGCGACCTCGACGTCGAGGCCCGCGGTGCGCTCGATGTCGGCCACCAGATCGGGCAGCGGCTGGTCCAGGCGCTGCCGCAGGGCGCTCAGCTCCCGGCTGTACGCGCGCAGCCGGGCGTACCCCTCGGCGGAGTACTGCTGAGGCGCGCCCAGATCGGCCATCGCCTCGATCAGGGTGGCGTCGTCGAGCCGGTCGCTCAGGAACTCCTCCGGGTCGGCCCGGCTGACCACCTCGGCGCGGGCGGCGGCCAGACCGCGGGCCCGGCGGTGCAGGGCCACCAGGTCACGCGGGCCGATCCGCCAGCGCGCGCCGGTCAGCAGGCGCAGCAGCGACGCCCCGTCGGTCGGGTCGGCCAGCACCCGCAGCGTGGACACCACGTCGCGTACCTCGGGGGTGTCCAGCAGACCGCCCAGGCCGACCACCTCGACCGGCAGGCCGCGGGCGCGCAGCGCCTGCTCGATCGCCAGGATCTGGCTGCGCACCCGCACCAGCACGGCGCTGGTCGGACGCTTCTCCACCGGGATCTGCTCGGGCGCCGCGTCGAGCATGCCGGCCGTGATCCGCCAGGCGGCGAGCATCTGGTCGGCGATCCAGTCGGCCTCTTGCGCGTACGTCTCCAGCAGCGCGCAGGTGACCGTGCGGCCGCCGACGCTGGCCGCCACCCGGGGCGCCGCCTGCAGGGTGGCCACCTGGGCACCGAAATCGCGCAGCGGGCGGGACAGCTCGTTGGCCACCTCGAGGATCTCCGGGCGGTTGCGCCAGCTCTTGGTGAGGCTCCGGACCGGGGCGTCGCGGCCGTCGCCGGTGACGAACTCGCGCGGGAAGCGGTCAAGGGTGCCCGCCGAGGCGCCGCGCCAGCCGTAGATCGACTGGCACGGGTCGCCGACCGCGGTCACCGGGTGGCCGCCGCCGAAAAGCGCGTTCAGCATGGTCACCTGAGCGTGGCTGGTGTCCTGGTACTCGTCCAGCAGCACGATCCGGAACCGGCCGCGCTCGATCTCGCCGACCTCCGGGTGGTCCCGGGCCACCAGCGCGGCGCGGGCCATCTGGTCGCCGAAGTCCATCGCCTCCAGGTCGAGCTTGCGCTGCTCGTAGAGGCGCACGAGGGGCAGCAGGGTGAGCCGGTGCCGCTGGCGCTGCAGCGCGTCGGCCACGTCCTTGTAGACCCGGCCCGGCATCTCCTGCACCTCGGCGAAGAAGCGCCCGGTCCAGGCGGCCAGCTCGTCCGGGGTGACGAGATGGTCGGCCAGCTCGGCGGCGAGCGCGAGCACGTCGTCGGTCACCGTGCCGGGGGCGCGGTTCAGGCCGGTCATTTCGCCCGTGTACGCGCGGACCAGCGAGTCGACGATCTGCCAGCGGGCCGCCTCGGTGAGCAGCCGGGCGGACGGCTCGAAGCCGGCGCGCAGGCCGTGCTCGGTGACCACCCGGGCCGCGTACGAGTGATAGGTGGAAATGGTCGCCTCGCCGACCAGCGCGTCGTCCCGGCCCAGCCGGCGCACCAGCTGGCCGAGGCGGGTGCGCACCCGATGCGCGAGCTCGCCGGCCGCCTTCCGGGTGAAGGTGAGGCCGAGGATCTGGTCGGGATGCGCGTACCCGTTGGCGACCAGCCACACCACCCGGGACGCCATCGTCTCGGTCTTGCCCGAGCCCGCCCCCGCCACCACCAGCAGCGGCTGCACCGGCGCCGAGATGATCGTTTCCTGCTCGTCGGTCGGCCGCGGCAGGCGCAACAGCCTGGCCAGCTCGGACGGCGTGTATCGCGGTCCCGAGTCGGCACGGCGGCGCGGCGCCGCCGGTTCGTCGGCGAAGAGGCTGGGCTGGGTCACTGCGTATCTTCTACTACCTGACGTCCCTTGCCGGAGATCGGGCAGCTGGTGCGGACCGGGCAGACCCGGCACCGGTTGTTCGCCACGGCGGAGAAGGTAGCAGCGGCCATCGTCTCGGCGGTGCGCCGGACCATCTCGTACGCCCATCGCGGATCGGTCGCCTGAGCCAGCGGCACCTGCATCTGCTCGCGGGCGTCCTTGCCCGGACCGAGCTGCACCAGCGCCGCGCCGCCGCTCTCGGCGCCGTGGTCGGCGAAGGCGCCGGCCTCGACGGCGGCCTGGTAGCCGGCCAGCTGGGCGTGCTCCTCGAGATCGGCGTTCGACACGGCGGTCGTCTTGCCGGTCTTGAGGTCGATCACGACGAGCCGGCCCTCCTCGTCCACCTCGAGCCGGTCCACCCGCCCGGTGAGCTGGATCGGCCGCCGCTCGTCCTCGAGCCGCACGGTGAACTCGTGCTCGATCGCCAGCAGCCGCCGCGGGTTGGCGGCGAGCCAGCGCAGCAGCTTGTCGACCATCCCCTCGGCGCGCTCCTGCTCCGGCCCGGACAGCCAGCGGGCGGCCAGCTCGATCGCGTCGAATCGCGCCGACACGTACTCGACGAGCTTCTCCCGGTCGGCGTTGGCGTCCTCGGCGAGCATGGCCGCGGCGTGCACGAGGTTGCCGACGCCCTGAGCCGGCCCGGGTGGCGCGGCGCCGCCATGGCGCTCGAGGAGCCAGCGCAGGCTGCAGCGGAGGGCGCTCTCCATCGAGGACGGCGTGACCTTGACCGGCTCACCCTCGTCGACCAGCGGCCGGTCGTCGGAGAGCGGCCGCAGACCCCACCACTCGTCCGGGTGCGCGCCCGGCACCCCGGCCGCGGCCAGGCGGGCGAGCTCTTTCGCGGCGGCGAACCGCCGGGCCGGCGTCTGGTCACGGCCGACGACGACGGTACGCAGCTCGGCCACCAGACCGGCCAGCGTCAGGGCACGCGGCGCCCGCCCCACCGGGATCTCGGTCTCGGGGAACGACCGCGACTCCCCCGCGTCGCTCCCATTCGATCGAGTCGCGGCGGCCGCCCGCGCCTCGGCGAGGCCCTTCTCAGCTTCGGCTGCGCCCGAGCTGGCTGCGGCCGGACTGGTTGTGGCCGGACTGGTTGTGGCCGGACTGGTTGTGGCCGAGCGGGCTTCGGCTGCTCTGGCTTGGGCCGGGCCGGTCTTGGCGTCGGCTGGTCCCATGTCGCCCCCGGATGGGCCCGCGTCGCTTGCGGATGGGTCGGCCTCGTTCCCGGGCGCGCCGGCGTCCGTGTCGGGCGGGCCGGCGTCCGTGTCGGGCGGGCCGGCGTCCGTGTCGGGCGGGCCGGCGTCCGTGTCGGGCGGGCCGGCGTCCGTGTCGGGCGGGCCGGCGTCCGTGCCGGGCGGGCCGGCGTCCCATGGGTCCGGCTCTGGTGGCACGTCCGGGGGCGGCGGCATGTCGGGGGGCGGCGGCGGGGTTCCCGGGTCGCCCGGGAGCGGGAAGGACAGCTCGGTGAGGAAGCGGCTGGGCTGCTCCTCGCCCTCGGCGCCGCCGACGCCGGCCGAGGCCACGGCGGTGACGATCAGTTTGCGGCGGGCGCGGGTGGCGGCCACGTAGAAGAGGCGGCGCTCCTCGTCGAGCAGTGCCGAGGTCTCGCCGACGACCGCGGCCGGGCCGGTGGCCACCCGGCCGGCCAGGACGTCGACCAGGCGTTCGGAGCCGAGCAGGCTGCCGCGCAGGCGCAGGTCGGGCCAGATGCCCTCCTGGACGCCGGCCAGCACCACGACGTCCCACTCCAGGCCCTTGGCGGCGTGCGCGGTGAGCAGGCGAACGGCCTCGCCGCGGTCGGCGCTCGGGGCGATCGAGTCGGCCGGGAGGTCTTGGCCCAGCACGTGGTCGAGGAAGACCTCGGTGCGGGCGCCGGGCAGGCGGTCGACGAAGCGGGCGGCCGCGTCGAACAAGACGACCATCGAGTCGAGATCGCGGTCGGCGGCCTCGGCGCGCCACTGCCGGGCCCGGGCCACGTCGGCGTCGTCGGCGAGGCCGACGCGGGTGCTCATCCCATACCACCGGTCGGACAGGCCGCTGGCGCGCCAGACCGTCCAGAGGACCTGCTCGGCGTTCGCGCCGGGCTCGGCGGCCGCCGCGCGGGCGGTGGCGATCAGGCGGGCGACCTGCTGCGCGGGAGCGGCCCAGCGGCGCTCGACCATGTCCAGGCCGGCCGGGTCGCGGACGGCGTCGACCAGCAGCTCGCCGGAGGGCCGCCGATCGCCGGCGGCCAGCGCGAGGGCGCGCAGGCCCTGGCGGAGGCGACGCTCGGCCAGGGGGTCGGCGCCGCCCAGCGGCGAGTGCAGGAGGGCGACCGCCGCTTCCTCGTTGAGCGCCTCGGGGTCGAGGGCGCAGCGCAGCAGCAGGAGGAAGGGCGCCACGGCCGGCTGCAGGTGCAGCGGCATGTCCTCGGCGTGGGTCACCGTCGGGACCCCGGCGGCGGCGAGGGCTCGCTGGTAGGACGGCAGCTGCAGGGAGGTCGAGCGGAGCAGGACCGCCATCCGGGACCAGGGGACGCCGTGCAGCAGGTGCGCCTCGCGCAGGGCGTGGGCGACATATGCGCTCTCGGCGGTAGATGCCCGGAAGGTGCGCACGACCGCGCCCTCGGCAAGAGGATCCGGCGTGCGTGCCCGGCCGGCCGCCTGGGCGGACCCATCAGGTTGCGCGGAAACGCCAGGTTGCGCGGGCGCGGTGGGAGACGCGGGCGCGGTGGGAGACGCGGGCGCGGTGGGAGACGCGGGCGCGGTGGGGGGCGCGGGTGGGTGCATCGGGCGGTGGGTGATCGGGCCTCGCATGTGGCGGGCCACCCGGGAGGTCACCGTCAGCAACGCGGACGCGGCGCGGTAGTTGGTGTGCAGGGTGATGGTCTCGGCGACGGCGCCCGAGGCGGTGCGGAACCTGGCCGGGAAGGAGCTCACGGCGGTGGGGTCGGCGCCGCGGAAGGCGTAGATGGACGAGTCGGGGTCGGCGAAGGCGACCAGGGGCTTGCCACCGCCGGCGACCTGATGGAGGAGGTGGATCTGGGCGGGGTCGGTGTCGGCCAGCTCGTCGACGTAGACGAACGCCAAGCGGTCGCGCTCGGCGGCGAGCAGGGCGGGGTCGTCGGCCAGCAGGCCGGACGCGGCGCGGACCAGCTCGGCGGGATCGTACGCGCTGGAGCCGCGGGTGGTGACGTCGCGCAGGGCGAGCACCGCGACGTACTCCCGCAGGAAGCGCGCCGCCGCCGGCCAGTCGTCGCGGCCCAGGCGCTCGCCCAGGCGGGCCAGCTCGGCGGGGCCGACGCCGCGCTCGGCGGCGCGCTGCATCAGGTCGCGCAGCTGCTGGGCGAAGGCCCTGGTGGGGATCGCCGACCGGAGGGCCTCGGGCCAGCCGATCTGGTCGGGCTCGCCGGGGTCGCCGACCACCTCGAGGAGCTCACGGATGATCAGGTCTTGCTCGGGGCCGGTGAGCAGGCGTGGCGACGGCTCGCCGCGCTCGGCGGCCGAGCGGCGGAGCAGGGCATAGGAATACGCGTGGAACGTGCGCACCAACGGCTCGTGCATGATGCGGCCTCGGTCGCCGGCTATCCGCGCCTCGATGCGGTCGCGCAGGGCCGCGGCGCCGCGGCGGCCGAAGGTCAGGACCAGGATGCGCTCGGGGTCGACGCCCTCGGCGATGCGCGCCGCCACCGACTCGACGAGCATCGTGGTCTTGCCGGTGCCGGGCCCGCCGACCACGAGCAGCGGGCCGTCGGCGTGCGCCGACACGTAGTTGTGCAGCTCATCGGGGATCAGCGTGGGCAGCACGGCGGGGCGGCGCCGGACCAGGCGATAGACAGGCCGGCGCACCGAGGCGGAAGCGGCCGGCGTGCTCACGGCATCAAGGAAACCACGGGGGTACGACGTTTTCGACGCGCGGCCTGCCGCACCTGGCGCCGGCCTCGATCAACGCTCACGCCGCGGCCGGCCCGGTCGTCAGCTCGTCCGAGACGAACGGGTGGGCCATATCGACCGGCACGAGTAATCGAGCGATTACCGATCGACATGTCTTGACGGTCCCCCGAACGGGGGCCAGGGTCGATTTAGACCGATTGAGAGGGACGTGCCCCGGCGAGTTGCGACCCCGTCGGGTGAATCCGGCGCGAGCGCACCGAGCGCGTCCGGTGAGAGCGTGCTGCTGGCGCGCCCCCGGCTCCACCCGCGGGCTCACCGGGGCCGAGGCCACGCCGGGCGGGTGTGGTGACACCCGCCCGGCGTGGCACCTTTCACGACGCACCTTTCACGACGCACCTTTCACGGCGCCCCCCTTTTACGACGCGGACTCGATCTGGTCGAGCGCCTCGCCGATCGATTTGGCCACCGAGACCCGGGCCAGCGCGGCCGGCCGCACGAACGCGGTGCCGGCCAGCTGGTCGAGCCAGGCGAGCAGACCGTCGTAGAAGCCGTCCGGATCGAGCAGCACGATCGGCTTGGCGTGCAGGTCGAGCGTGGCGGTGGTCCACACCTCGAACAGCTCGTCGAGGGTGCCGAGGCCACCGGGCAGGGTGAGGAACGCGTCCGACCGCTCGATCATCAGGTTCTTCCGGGCGCCCATGTCGCCGGTGACGATCAGCTCGTCCGCGTTCAGGTCGGCGACCTCGAGGTCGACCAGGGACTGCGGGATCACGCCGAGCGTGTGTGCCCCGCCGGAGCGGGCGCCGTCGGCGACCGCGCCCATCATGCCGACGCAGCCGCCGCCGGAGACGAGCGTGTGGCCGCGGGCGGCGAGCTCGGCGCCCGTCTGCGTGGCCAGGTCGAGCCATTTCTGATCGAGGGTGCTGGAGGAGGCGCAGAAGACGCAGATAGCGGCCACGTCACCGCTTCCCGTCGGCGGCGGCGAGGGCCGCGTCGGCGTTCACGATGATCTGTACGGCCTCGTCGACGTCGTCGGTGACCTGGATGAGGTCGAGGTCCGACTCGCTCACCTTGCCGTCCTTGAGCAGCGTCTGCTTGATCCAATCGAGCAGGCCCGACCAGTACTCGGCGCCCATCAGGATCACCGGGAAGCGGGTGACCTTCTTGGTCTGCACCAGCGTGATCGCCTCGAACAGCTCGTCGAGCGTGCCGAACCCGCCGGGCAGCACCACGAACGCCTGCGCGTACTTGACGAACATGGTCTTGCGGACGAAGAAGTACCGGAAGTCGATGCCGACGTCGACCCAGTCGTTGAGGCCCTGCTCGAACGGGAGCTCGATGCCGAGCCCGACGGACATGCCGCCGGCCTCGGTGGCCCCGCGGTTGGCCGCCTCCATCACGCCCGGCCCGCCCCCGGTGATCACCGCGTACCCGGCCTCGGCCAGCGCGGCGCCGAGGTCGGCGGCCATCTCGCACTCGACGCTGTCGGGCTTGCTGCGCGCCGAGCCGAAGACACTCACGGCCGGCGGCAGGTCGGCCAGCGTGTCGAAGCCCTCGACGAACTCGGACAGGATGCGCAGCGATCGCCAGGCATCTTTGGTCCGCCACTCCCGCCGGTTGCTCGAGTCGAGCAGTTTCTCGTCGGCGGTGCTCGTGGGGAGGGATTCGCGGCGCAGCGTGACCGCTCCGCGATGACGCTCCGGCGCCGTGCGCCGTCGCCCGTTGGTGCTGTCCGTCATGCCACAAAGGTAGTGCGGACGGTCAGCAGCCGGTGAATAACCGGTTGGGTTTCGGTAAGAGGATTGCCACCGGCGGACCTTTTTGGCAGGTTGAAGCAACGGACGGTAGCTCTTAAGCGTCTGTACAGTTACGAATCCACGGCAGCGTTAGGAACCACGGCAGCACGGCGCCCGGCCCCGGCCGGGCTCCTGGCTTAGGGAGCCACCGTGACGAACAGGTACGAGCGGATGAAGGCCCAGCGCCGCATGCAGCGGCGCATCCGGATGGTGGTCGAGGAGCGGCGGATGGCCCGCGCCGAGACCCCGCCACCGAGCGATCCCGAGAAGACCGTCGAGATCCCGCCGCAGGCACTACGCGCCATCGGCAGGTTCCCGGTCGACGCCCTGTAAAAGCTAGAACGAGGGGGCGGCCAGCCAGCGGTGCAGCGTCGCCGCCCCGTCCCGGATCTTGCCGATCTCGACGTGCTCGTCGGGCCCGTGCGCGAGCAGCGGATCGCCCGGGCCGTAGTTGAGCGCCGGGATGCCCAGTGCCGCGAAGCGCGCCACGTCGGTCCAGCCGAGCTTGGCCGCCGGCTCCGAGCCGACCGCGGCGAGGAACTCGCGGGCCGGCGCCGCGGTGAGCCCGGGCAGCGCGCCCGGCGCCGAGTCGGTGCGCTCGAGCTCGAAGCCCTCGAACACCTCGCGCACGTGCTCGAACGCCTGCTCCTCGGTGCGGTCGGGGGCGAAGCGCATGTTGACCTCGACCACGCACTCGTCCGGCACCACGTTGCCGGCGACACCCCCGGCGATGCGAACGGCGTTGAGCCCTTCCCGATACGTACACCCGTCGATCGTGACCGTGCGGGGACGGTAATCCTGAAGTCGCCGCAGCACCTCGCCGGCCGCGTGGATCGCGTTGACCCCGCGCCAGGCGCGGGCGGTGTGCGCCCGCCGGCCATGCGTGCGCACCAGCGCCCGCAACGTGCCCTGGCAGCCGGCCTCGACCACGCCGTACGTCGGCTCGAGCAGCACCGCGAACTCGGCGCGCAGCCACTCCGGGTGCGCCTCGGCGACCAGCGCGAGACCGTTGTACCGCGACTCGATCTCCTCGGCCTCGTAGAAGAGGTAGGTGATGTCGTATCCGGGGTCGGGCAGCGTCGCCGCCAGGTGCAGCGCGAGCGCGGCGCCGGACTTCATGTCGGACGTGCCGCAGCCGTAGATGAGGTCGTCGACCACCGTCGAGGGGAAGTTGTTGTTGATCGGCACCGTGTCGAGGTGACCGGCCAGCACCACCCGCTGTTCGCGTCCGAGATCCGTGCGGGCCATCACCGTGTTGCCGAGCCGGCCCACGCTCAGATAGGGCGCCTTCCGCAGGACCTCCTCGACACAGTCGGCGATCGCCTTCTCGTTGCGGGAGACGGACTCGATGTCCACCAGGGCGCGGGTCAGCACGACCGGGTCGACCAGCACGTCCGGGGTAAGCGGGTTGGCCATGAGCCGCACCATACCGGCACCGGGCGAATCCCCCTCGGAGTTAAGATCCTCGTCACGTCCCCTAGGATCTGGCTCGTGGAAACCGCGCTCTCGACCTCGCCCGCCTGGGGTATCGGCCTGGCCACCGTCACGGCGGAGGGCCAGGTGCTGGACACCTGGTATCCGACCGGCTTCCTCGGCCTCGGCGACGCTCCGGCCGAGACGCCGGCGCTCCCGGCCGGGCTGACCGGGCCGCGCTCGCTGCCGGGCCTCTCGGTGATCGAGGTGTCCGTCACGATCGACTCGCTGAGCGACCCGATCAAGGATGCCCCGGACGCGTACCTACGGCTTCACCTGCTCTCCCACCGCCTGGCCCGGCCGAACACGATCAACCTGGACGGCATCTTCGGCGCGCTGGCCAACGTCGCGTGGACGTCGGCCGGCCCGTGCCCGCCCGACAAGGTCGACGAGCTTCGCCTGCTCGAGCGGGCCGCGGGCCGCCACCTGCAGGTGTACGGCCTCGACAAGTTCCCGCGGATGACCGACTACGTCACGCCGACCGGGGTGCGCATCGCCGACGCCGACCGGGTGCGCCTCGGCGCCCACCTGGCCGCCGGCACCACGGTCATGCACGAGGGCTTCGTCAACTACAACGCCGGCACGCTCGGCGTCTCGATGGTCGAGGGCCGCATCACGCAGGGCGTCGTGGTCGGCGACGGCTCCGACATCGGCGGCGGCTCGTCGATCATGGGCACCCTCTCCGGCGGCGGGAAAGACCGGGTCAGCGTCGGCGAGCGCAGCCTGATCGGAGCCAACTCCGGGATCGGCATCTCGCTCGGCGACGACTGCGTGGTGGCGGCCGGCGTCTACATCACCGCCGGCTCCAAGCTGACCCTGCCCGACGGCCGGGTGGTCAAGGCCCGCGAGCTGAGCGGGCAGGACAACCTGCTGTTCTGGCAGAACTCGGTGACCGGCACCCTCGAGGCGCGCCCGCGCGTCGGCACCGGCATCGAGCTGAACTCGGCCCTGCACGCCAACGACTGACGACTAGGTCCGAAGCGATGCGGCGGCGGCCGACCGGACCGCCGCCGTCAGGTCCCGGAGCACCGCCGACTCGATCTTCCAGCACTGCCAGTAGAGCGGCACGTCGAGGTATTCCGGCGATAACTGACGGTAGTGACCGGCCGCGATGTCCGGCAGAGCGTGATGTTCGGGCACCATTCCCCAGCCCAGCCCGAGCCGGATCGCCTCCACGAAAGCCGCGGCGGCCGGGACGTAGTGGATCGGTGGCTCGGTCCGGCGCCGCAAGGAGGCCAGGAAGCGGTGCTGCAGCTGGTCCTTACGGTTGTAGACGATCATCGGCGAGTCCAGGTCACCGCGGCCGACCGGCAGGTAGCGCATCGACCCGAGCGGCTCGAGCCGGCAGCCCTGCACCGCCACGTGCTCGGCCGTGACCGCGGCCATCGCGGTGCCCGAGCGCAGCAGGTCGGCGGTGTAGTCCTGGTCGTCGGTGTGCAGCTCGTAGGACGGCCCGGGCACCGCCGCCAGCGCCGGCAGGAACCAGGTGTCCAGCGAATCCGCGTTCACCACGATCGACACGCGGGTGCCGTCGCGGGCCTGGGCGAGCGCCTCGCGCTCCAGCAGCTCGACCTGCCCGGCGAAGCGGATCAGCGCCTCCCCGGCGGGCGTGGCCACGCACGGTTTCGCCCGGCGCACCAGCACCTGCCCGACCGCGCTCTCCAGCGCCTTGATCCGCTGGCTCACCGCCGACGGCGTCACGTGCAGCTGCCGCGCCGCCGCCTCGAAGCTCCCGGTGTCCACGACGGCCTGGAACGTCGCCAACTGCACCATGTCCACGTAAGGAAATCTAAACCAAATTCAAAATCTTTAGTTTGAGTACGAGTTGAGCACCGCTTAGCGTCGAACCGTGGTCACCTCCGTCCTCGCCGGCTTCGCCGCGTCCGCCGTCCTGATCGTCGCCATCGGCGCGCAGAACGCGTTCGTCCTGCGCCAGGGTCTGCGGCGGGAGCACGTGCTCGCGGTGGTCGCGATCTGCGCGGTCTCCGACCTGGTGCTGATCCTGGCCGGGATCGGCGGGCTGGGCGCGGTGGTGTCGGCTCGTCCCGGCGCGGTGACGGCGATCCGCTGGATCGGGGCCGCCTTCCTGGTCTCGTACGCGATCATGGCGGCCCGGCGCGCGGCCCGCCCCTCGACGCTGAACCCCGCCGAGCGCACGCCCACGACCCTCGGCGCGACCCTGATCACCTGCCTGGCGCTGACCTACCTGAATCCGCACGTCTACCTCGACACCGTGCTGCTGCTCGGCTCGATCGCGCAGCAGCACCCGCACCGGTGGCTGTTCGGCATCGGCGCGGCGGCGGCCAGCCTGGTGTGGTTCGCCGCGCTCGGCGCCGGCGCGCACAAGCTCGGCCCGCTGCTGGCCCGCCCGGCCGCCTGGCGCGTCCTCGACGGAGTGATCGCCCTGGTCATGCTCGGTGTGGCGGTAAACCTCGCGACCGGTTAGGGTCCGGCCCTTGACTCTCCAGCAGGTGGAGACACCAGGGTCAGCGAGGTGCGAGGAGAGATGCGCGGCATCGGCGAGGTGGCCCGGGCCAGTGGGCTGGCGGTCAGCGCGCTGCGGTTCTACGACAACCAGGGCGTGCTGGTCCCGGCCGAGGTCGACCCGGCCAGCGGCTACCGGCGATACACCGACGAGCAGGTGCGCGCGGCGCGGCTGATCGCCGGGCTGCGCCGGGTGGGCCTGCCGGTCGCCGAGATCGCCGAGGCGGTCCGCGAGATGGGCGACCCCGGCCTGGTGCGCGACCGGCTCGACCGCCATCGCCGGCGGCTCGAGGACGGCCTGGCCGACGCCAAGCGTGAGCTCCTCCGCATCCACGCCCTGCTCGACCTGGAGGAGAACCTGATGACCCGGATCACGCTGCCCGCTGCCGCGCTTGCCGCGAGCCTCGACGCGGTGCGCTTCGCCGCTGCCGACCCGGCCGGGCTGCTGCCCGGCGTGCTGTTCGAGACCGGCGACGGCCGGCTCACCTTGGTGGCCACCGACCGATTCCGGATGGCGCTGGCCGAGGTGGCCGCCGTCGTCGAGGGGCCGCCGGCCCGGCTGTTGCTGCCGCTGGACTTCGTCGAGCAACTGCGGGGCGTGGACGGGGTGGTCACCCTCGACCTGGCCGCGGAGGTGCGGGCCGAGGCCGGCGGGAAGGTGATCGGGTGCAAGCCGCTGCCGGTCGACTTCCCCGATTACCGGCGCCTGCTCGACCACGGGCGCGAGCCGGCGGTCCGGGCGACGGTCGACACCGCGGCGCTTCGCGAACTCGTGGCGGCCGCGCCCGGGACGCCGCGGGAACACGACGGGACGGCGTACGAAATCGTGATTTTTGGTCTTGATCTTGACGGAAGCGTGCGCCTGGCCACCGAGAGCGAGTGGTCGGCGGAGCACGTGGCGGTCAACCGGGAGTTCCTGCTGGAGGCGCTGGACGCGGGCGGCGCCGGGCAGCTGGTGCTGGAGCTGGACGGCCCGATCCACCCGCTCGCGGTGCGCGTGCCCGGCGAGTCCCGCTTCTCGGTGCTGATGCCGGTGCGCCCTTGACGTGTCGGAGATTTCCGACGCATTATCGACGGCATGCCGGAGATGGACGTCTTCGGCGCGCTGGCCAACCCGGTGCGCCGTCAACTGCTCGAGGCCCTGCGCGGCGGGCCGCTCCCCGCGGGTGAGCTCGCCGCGCGCTTCTCGCTGAGCCGGCCCTCGATCTCCGAGCATCTGGCCGTCCTGCGCCAGGCCCGGCTCGTCACCGAGGAGCCCCGCGGCCGGCATCGCTACTACCACCTGGCCGCCGAGCCGCTGGCCGACGTGCAGGACTGGCTGCATCCGTTCGAGCGCTACTGGCGGCAGCGCCTCACCGCGCTGCGCGACCTCGTCGAGGGAGACAACCCATGAGCATCACTTCCACCAAGATCGAGTGCGATCAGTTCATCGCCCGTCCGCCGGCCGCGGTGTGGCGGGCCCTCACCGAGCCCGACCTGCTGGCCTCCTGGTGGGCGCCCGGCGATATCAAGCCGATCGTCGGTCACCGCTTCACCATGGACATGGGCGAGTGGGGTCACCAGCCCTGCGAGGTCCTCGAGGTCGAGCCCGAGCGGCTGCTCAGCTACACGTTCGCCGAGGGCGTGCTGAACACGACGATCACCTGGCGGCTCGAGCCGGAGGGCGCCGGCACCCGGCTCTTCCTCGTGCACGACGGCTTCGAGCCGGGCTCGCCGGCGCTCGAGGGCATGGGCAACGGCTGGCCCGGCATCCTCGCCCGGCTTGCCGTTGTCATACCGTAACCATGTTTCGAGCTTGAGGAGCGTCACAACCGAGGCCGACGCACAGGTGCCGTCGCTAACGTCGGCTTGTGCGCAGCGGGCAGCAGTACGGCGAGCCGGTCGACTCGGCCATGACCGTCCTCGGCGAGCGCGCCACCGGCCTGGAATTCGCCTGGCTGGACGGCCGTCCCGGGGAGCCGTCGTGGTCGTACCCCGATCTCGCCCGCGCCTTGCTCCGCCACGCCGGCTCCCTGCTCGACCTCGACACCGGCAGCGGCGAGCTCCTCGCCGAGCTCGCCCCGCTGCCGTCGCACACCGTCGCCGTCGAGACCTGGGCCCGCAACACCCCCGTCGCCCGCGACCGGCTGAGCCCCTTCGGCGTGCCGGTGCTCACCGAGCTGCCGGGCGGCGAGGACGAGTTCGACGTGGTGCTCAGCCGGCACGGCCGGCTGCCCGCCGCCGACATCTGCCGGCTGCTGCGCCCCGGGGGGTCGCTGCTCAGCCAGCAGGTCGGCAGCGACGATCTGGCCGGGCTCAACGCCGCGCTGGGCGCGCCCGCGGCCTACCCGCGCAGGTGGAACGCCGAGATCGCGGCGGCCCGGCTGGAGGCGGCCGGCCTCCAGGTGACCGACGTGCGCGAGGAGCACCCCACGCTCCACTTCGACGACGTCGCGTCGGTCGTACGCCGGCTGCTCGACCTGCCCTGGCAGATCCGCGACTTCAGCCCCGAGCGATACGCGGACGCCCTCGCCCGCGTCGACTCGTTCATCCGGCTGCACGGCGGGCTCGTCGTGACCGCCCATCGCTTCCTCGTCCAAGCGGTCCGCCCCTACCCCCCGAAGGAATGATCGGCTCATGCGCTCCCTGATCATCGCCGTCTGTCAGCCCCGCGTCGCCGCCCTCGACGTCGCCACCAACGCGATCCGCCACGCCGCCGCGGTGCGCGCGGCCTCGGCCCGGGTCGTGGTCTTCCCCGAGATGTCGCTGACCGGTTACGAGCTGGAGGCGCCGACGGTCGCGCCCGACGATCCGCGGCTCGCACCGCTGGTCGAGGCGTGCGCGGCGACCGACACGGTGGCGCTGGCCGGCGCACCGATCGAGGGGCCGTACATCGGGATGCTGGCGATCGACGGCGCCGGCGCGCGGGTGGCCTACCGCAAGCAGCACCCGCACACGAGCGAGGAGCGGTTCCGGCCCGGCCCGTCGCCCGAGGTGCTCGAGGTCGACGGCTGGCGGCTGGGGCTGGCGATCTGCCGGGACACGGGCGTCGCCTCGCACGTGGCCGAGACGGCGGCGCTGGGCATCGACGCGTACGTGGCCGGGGTGGTCGACTCGCCGGCCGCCGAGGCCGTCGTCGCCGACCGGGCGCGGCGGGTCAATCAGGAGTACGGCGTGTGGGTGGCGGTTTCCTCGTTCGCCGGGCCGACCGGCGGCGGGTACTCGGAGACGGCCGGCCGCTCGGGCATCTGGGCGCCGGACGGCCGGGTGGAGGCGCGGGCCGGGCGGGCGCCGGGCGAGATCGCGCGGGCCACGATGGTGGCCTCGTCGCTGGCCCATCTCTAGCATCCACCGCGACCCCGGGCCTGTTCCGGCTTTCATCGCGGGCGCGGCCACCTACGGCGTCGCCAGCACCAGCGTGGTCCGCAGGTCGAAGGTCACCGATCCGCCGAAGTCGTCGAGGATGGCGCTCAGCCCGTCGAGGATCTCCTGCCGGATCTCGGGGGCGTGCCGGCGGAACGGCGAGAACGTCTGCATCAGCGCCAGATAGCGCGGCTTGCCGAAGACCGGGCGGTCGTGGAAGCGGTGCTCGGCGACATCCGACCAGACGCCGGAGGCGACCGCGTCGTCGAACACCCAGCGCTCGTCCTTGTCAGGCACGCTGGGGTCGATCCGCATGAGCAGCTCGTCGATCGCGGCCGACTGCGCGGGGTCGGCGTAGTTGTACCGGTGGTGGAAGATCGCCAGCACCCCGTCGGGCCGCAGCGCGTCGCGGGCACGCTGGTGCCGGGTCTGCGGGTCCATCCAGTGCCAGGCGGTCGCGCAGGCGATCAGGCCGACGCCGCCGGGCGGGGCGGTCCAGTTCTCGAAAGTCGTCTCGGCCACGCCGGCGCCGGGGAAGTTGGCCCGCAGAACGGCGGCCATCCGCGGGTCGGGCTCGATCGCGGTGAGCGGCGCGCCCAGGCCGAGGAGCAGGCCGGTGGCCTTGCCGGTGCCGGCGCCGATCTCCACCACCTCGGCGGGCGGGCGGCCGAGACGATCGAGGATCTTTTCGCGTACGTCATCGGGATAGCCCGGACGGACGTCGTCGTACATCGATGCCACTTCGCCGAAGATCCCCGTCACGGCCCGAGCGTAGCGGCGGCCCGGTCGATGGCGCAGGCGCGTACGGATTAGGCCGACCGGCCGCATTGCGCGCTCGTCCCGGCGTACGTCTCGCATTCTCCCTTGCGCGACCGGCTCGCCCGTCGTGACCACCTCGGATTCGCCGGCGCCGCTGCGACGTGCCGTCCCCCGTTGGGGTTAGCCCGGACAGGCGCACCTGTGCGTTATATCCGCACGCAACGGCGGACCAACAACCGATCACATGACCTTGGCTCTTCGGGGACCGTTGAACAGGCAGTTCTATCGGGTCCCTGAGGAGGAGCTCGCCTCATGCGAAAGCAGGCACTCTCGTGATCCGGCTCGACGCGCTGAGCCGGCGGCGCGCCGCGTCCGGCTCGACGGCATCATCGGAGTCGCCGCAGCGGGATCAAAGCGGCGCCCCGACCGGCCACATCGAGCTGCGACCGTCCGATCACGAGGAGCCGACCTGGGAGGTCCGCCACCCCGGCGACCGGCCGCGACGCCGGCTCGACGGCCGCACCCGGACGATCCTCGCGGTGGCGGCGGCCGCCACGGTGGTGGTGAACGCCGGCGCGGCCTGGCTGTACTGGCGGATCACCGGCTCGGAGACCGGTCACTGGGGCGCGGCGGCCACGGTGGAGCTCACGCTGCGCGCTCGTTCCGACATCCACCGTCCGTTGCTCGCCGGGCAGACCGGCAACCTCACGGTCACGGTGACCAACGACGACGACACCCCTGTCAAGATCACGTCGGTCGGCCCCGGCACCGGCCGGATCGTGCCCGACGCGGAGCACCGCGAACGCGGCTGCCAGGACCCCGGCGTGCGGCTGACCAGGGATCGGTTCGCGGTCTCGTGGGAGGTGCCGCGCAACACGATCGGCGCCTTCACCCTCCCGGGAGCGCTGTCGATGCCGGCCGAGTCGCCCACGGTCTGTCACGGCGCCGTGTTTACCGTGCCGATTCAGGCGTACGGGCGCACCTGATCCCCATTCCCGTGCCCGTTGCGACGGTCGCGGTCGCGTCGACGTCAGCCGAGCCGGAAATTAGTCGCTTTTGTCGCCCAGGTCGGGCTCGGTGATCGTCACCCGGACCAGCACCGAGGCCTGGACCGTCTGCCGCTGCGGGTCCAGCTCGAGCGGCGGGGGCGACGCGCGCCCGGCGTCGAAGGCCATCCCGCGGGCCGCTATCGGCACGATCCCCGCGCCGCCGGCGATCTCGTCGGAGATCTCGACCAGCTTGTCGACCCGGGCGCCGACGGCCGCCGCGTACTCCCGGGCCCGGTCGAGGGCGTCGGTGATCGCGGCGGCGCGGACGTCGGCGCCGGCCTTGCTGCCGCGGCGCAGCTGCCACCACGGCCCGAAGATCGAGACCAGCTCCATGCCGGCCAGGCGCGGCAGCATCTCGCCCAGCGCGCCGAAGTCGCCCACCGTCACCGTCGTGTCGACGTTGCCGGTGAAGGCGCCCTTCTTGAGATCCGGATACGCCTGCACCCCGCCGGTCTCCCGGCGTTCGATCGCCTCGCCGTACGAGTCGAGCTCGGCGCGGAGCGCCGCGGACTGCTCGGCGAGGCGGGCCAGGACCGCGTCCTTGTTTTTGCCGCGGACGGTCACCGAGACGTTGAAGACGGCAATCTCGGGCGGGACTTCGCGTACGGCCTCGCCGCGCACCACAATCGTCGGTTGCATGCTGCTCATTGTTGTCGCGTTGCTCCCTGCGCGCTCCCGGGTGCTATCGGCGGATCTTGGTGCTACCGGCGGATCTTGGCCGCCTCGGTGAGCGCGTCCCGGGCGTCGGCCACCAGCCGGTCGGTGTCGCCCGGGATCGGCCCGGCGAGCAGCTCGGCCCGCTCCACCCGGCCGCCACGCAGGTGAAGACGGAACAGCCCACGCGGACCGTCGACGACCCGGATGGCCTCGCGTTCCCGCAGACGCTCGCCGGCGTCGTCGATCAGGCGGTAGGCGTCGGCGATCTGCGCGCGCAGATCGCTCTCCCCTTCGGGCCGCGCGTGCGCCGGCTCCCGCTCCGGTAACGCAGCGTAGCCGTTACGGCGCAGAATCATCGGCACGAGGGCAGCCTTCATCCGCGCGCTCGCGAGCGCCTCGAGCAGCCCCGCCGCCACCCCCGCCGGCCCCAGAGCCGTCCACCAGGACGGGTGCAGTCCGATGTCGATAAACCGCCCCAACGCGTCGACCACCGCAAATGCCGTGCCCGTGCGGTCGGGCCCACCGATCCGATCGAGCCGCGGCAGCGGCCCACCCCCACGGGCACGAATCGCCATATTCTCTACTTCGGTCACGAACCGGCGCGCGTCCCCCACGCGTGCGTCGTCGTCCCGTTCCGCTTGAACGGATGGAAACAACGTCGATCCCCCCAGATCTGAGCGCACCGAGAGTAACGCACCGGGGGACACGCATTCGACCCCCTGAATGCGTGCGTTCGTGCCATTCCGCGCAGTTGATCAGGACTTTCGACGGGCCCGCACGATCATGAAGAGCGCCAAGCAGAGCACCAGCAGAAGCACCCCAACCGCAACAAACAACAACGGAGGCAGCCCCTCGCTCTTCTCCACCGGCGGGTACGCAACCGGTTCGTCCTGCGTGGGCGGAGCCGCGGAGGTCGCGCTGGGCGCCACGCGAGGCGCGGTCAGGGCGGCAATCACATCCAACTGGCCATACCCGTAGTAGTCGTCCCGCCCCTTGGGACCCTGATCAACAGCGGTGCCGGTGAGGCGCTCGGCCACCTCAGCAGCAGACATGTCGGGGTACCGAGCCCGCATCAACGCCGCGGCTCCGGACACCAGTGCGGCCGAGTCGCTCGTGCCGTGCACGAGCTCATATTTGTTGTTCGGCCGAGCGACCGTCATCGCGGTGCCGTAAGTGACGACATCGAGCGTGTCGCCGTAGTTGGAGAACGACGCGACCTTGTTCTTGCGATCGACCGAACCGACCGCGAGCACACCGGGCAGGGCCGCTGGGAACGCAACGGTCTTGTGGTCATTGCCGGCGGCGGCGACGAGCACGACGTCGGCGGCGACCGCCTTTTCGATCGCCTGCCGCACCGCGTCACTCTCCGAGTACTGCCCGAACGACATGTTGATGACCTTCGCGCCGTGCTCGATCGCCCAGTCGATGCCTTTGGCGAGCAGTGCCGGGTCCTCGGTCGGCGTCACCGACATCACCTTGCTTCGAGGCGCTACCCCGAGAAGGCCGTCGCCGCTGCCGTGCCCCCGCCCGGCGATGAGGGTCGCGATGCCGGTGCCGTGCGGGCCGCTGTCGATGTCGTCGGCCTCGCCGTCCCGGACCGTGTTATGGCCGGGGACGGTCGCGCCCCGCAGATCCTGATGGGAGCTGTCCACACCGGAATCGAGCACGGCGACGATCACCCCCTCGCCGCCCTTGCCGAGTTCCTGCGCCTCGGCCAGCTTCATGGGGCCGAAATACCACTGGCTCTCTCTCGTGGCATCAGCCCGGGCCGGCAGGCCGGTCAAGAGGACGGCAAACAGGACGGCGCCGACGGCGGCGCCGCCCGTACGGACGCATCGGATCACCCGCGCCAGCCGATCACATTGGGTCCAGGATCATGCCGCGGATCGTCGGTGGACGGTGCGATCACCGGGTCGACGCCTTCCGCGACCTGCCACGGATTGTCCGGGTCAAAGCCGTAGCCGTCGTCGTCACCACCCGACCGACGGCCGCCGCGACCGGCTACGCCGCCCGCGACTCCGGCGTTGCGGTTCGGTCCGACCGGGTCGTCAGGAAGCCAGGACGGGCGCGGTGGGCGACTAGCCCGGCCGCGCGCCGTGGAGCCTCTCGCCCCGGCGCCTCGCCCGGCTCCCACCCCACCCAGGCCTTCCGACGAGCCTGCCGTGCCAGTACGGATGCCTCGGCCGCCGGTGCTCCCCGATTCCGTCAGTCCGCCACCGGATGTACGGCCGGCGCGACCGCCGGCCGCGCCCCGCCCGCCAGCAGTGCCGATCTGGCCCAAAGCGCCGATCCCCGAGCGGCCGGCCCCGCCACCACCAGCGGGCTCACCGATGACGCCGCCCGGCAACGCCGGACGGGTGGGACGGGCGCCACCGCCGCGCGGCACACGACCACTTGGCGCGATTGGTGCGCCGCCGCCCGTGGGCAGCAGGCCCGGCACCGTGCTGACCGGGCCACCGCCGCCACCGCCGCCGGTGGGAAGGGTGCCGCCACCGCCGGGAAATCCGACCGTGTCACCACCGCTGGGCAGGGCCGACGCGCCGCCGGGCGGGGTGATCACGCCGGCCAGATCAGGGCCGCCTCCGTCGCTCACCGCGCCGCCGCCTCCAGCACCAGCACCAATGCCCGCAGTTCCGCCGACGACCGATCCGCCCGTGTCGCTGCCGCCCGGACCGCCGCCGTCCGGCACAGTCGGGTTCTGCCCAGGCAGCGTCGGGGGCGGATTATGCGGCACCGCGGCGCTGATCCCGCTCGATCCGGATGTGGTCCGGCCGTGCCCTCCCGTGTCCTCACCGCTTCCGGGCTCGTCGAACTTGTCCCCGACGGACAGTTCGTATTTCTCGGGGACCTTGAGGAGGGCTACCGAGTCCTCGACCGCACGCTCCGCACTGATCATCGCCCGCCGGGCCTGCTCGTCGATCTCGTCCTCGGCGTTGTCCCACCAGCGCGGGACCAGGTCGTCGCTCTTGTCCTTGTACTTCTCCCAGAGGGGCTGGATTGTCGTCTTCGCCGTCTGGATCGCGGTCAGGATGTTGTCGAGGCCGCTCGCCGTGGCGTCGGCGTCGGCGGAGGCCGTGTCGAGGCGGGCGATCAGGATGTCGAGCTCGTTGACGAAAGCCGCCGACGACTCGTTCTCCTCCGGGGGCCAGGCCGCGACCAGCTCGGCGCGGGCGGTCAGCAGCGCCGCGCGCTGGCTGCGTACCGAGCCGGCCAAGGTGCGCCACGCGCTCACCTGCTGGCGGCCCGGGGCGTCGTCCTCGTTCATCACCATCGACCAGAGGCGGGGCGTGTTGTAGGCGCCCCAATTCGTGCACCAACTGCTGGTCAGCACCGGGTCGCTCATACCGCCTCAGCTCCTCCGGCGCGCCGGGTCGTGGGGTGGCCGTCGACCTCGGCCCGGCGGCGCTGGGAGTCGGCCACCGCCTCGGCCATCAGGCCGCGCACGTCGGAGGCGCGCTGGGCGGCCCGGCCGTCCGTCGCGTCCAGGGCGTCGGCGACCTTGCCGGCGGCCGCGGCCAGGACGCGGGCGGCCTCCATGTACGCCACGACGTTGTCGGTGGACGCCTTCAGGCTCTGCACGTATCGTTCCTTGGCGGCGTGCACGCCGCCGCTGGCGCTGTTGGCCCCGAACTCGACCCCGGACGAGAGGTCCACACTGGCGCGCGAATATCCCGACTCGAGAGTCTGTGTCGTGTCGTTCTGCACCTGGTTGGAGAACTTGGTCAGCCCGTCGGTCTCGACGCGCACCCCGTCAGCCACGATCGCCTCCCCGCAGCGTCGCCGTCTGATTACGCCCCGAGGGTAGCGATGGTTGTCGACGGATGAAAACCCCGTCTGCCACGAGCAGATTACGTTGCGTCAGGTGAGGCGGGCCACCGCGGCGGCGACGCGCTCGTCGGTCGCGGTCAAGGCGACGCGTACGTGCTGGGCCGCGGCCGGGCCGTAGAAAAGGCCGGGCGCCGCGAGGATGCCCCGCTCGGCGAGGTCGTCCACGGTCTGCCAGCAGTCCTCGCTGCGGGTCGCCCACAGGTAGAGACCGGCCTCGGAGTGGCTGATCTCGAAGCCCGCCTTGGTCAGCGCCGTGCGCAGCGCGTCGCGGCGGGCCGAATACCGCTCCCGCTGCCGGTCGACGTGCTCCTCGTCGCCGAGCGCGGCGATCATCGCGGCCTGGACGGGAGCGGGAACGATCATGCCGGCGTGCTTGCGGACCTCGAGCAGGCCCGCGATCAAGGCCGGGTCGCCGCCGAGGAAGCCGGCGCGATAGCCCGCCAGGTTGGACCGCTTGGAGAGCGAGTGCACGGCGATGACGCCGGTGTAGTCGCCGTCGGTCACCCGGTCGTCGAGCACCGAGACCGGGCGGGTCTCCCAGCCGAGCGCCAGATAGCACTCGTCGCTGACCACGGTCACGCCGCGCTCGCGGGCCCAGGACACGACCTTGCGCAGGTGCTCGACCGGGAGCACCTTGCCGGTCGGGTTGGACGGCGAGTTGATCCAGAGCAGCTTGATGCGCCGGTCGGGGCCGAGCGCCGTCAGCGAGTCGCTGCGGGCCACCGTCGCGCCGGCCAGCAGGGCGCCCACCTCGTACGTCGGGTAGCACACCGACGGGATCGCCACGACGTCGCCGGGGCGGACGCCGAGCAGCGTGGGCAGCCAGGCGACCAGCTCCTTCGAGCCGATCGTGGGCAGCACGCCGAGCCGGCCCGAGGCGCCGCCGGCCCGGGCGAGCCAGCCCGCGATCGCCGCGCGGAGCGCCGGGGTGCCCGCGGTCAGCGGATATCCCGGCGCGTCCGACGCGTCGGCGAGCGCATCACGGATGAGAGCCGGAACCGGATCGACCGGGGTGCCGACCGACAGGTCGACGATGCCGCCGGGATGCGCGGCGGCCTTGGCCTTCGCCGGCTCCAGCAGGTCCCAGGGGAAGTCCGGCAGGGCCGACGCGAGAGCGCTCAGTGGTCGCCCCGGGGCGGCTGGGCGGCCACGAACGACGCGTCCTTGTCGATCTTGCCCTTCTTGGCGGCGCCACCGGGCGAACCGAGGTCCTCGAAGAACTCGTAGTTCGCGTTCGTGTAGTCCTTCCACTGGTCGGGGACGTCGTCCTCGTAGAAGATCGCCTCGACCGGGCAGACGGGCTCGCACGCCCCGCAGTCCACACACTCATCGGGGTGGATGTAGAGCATCCGGTTGCCCTCGTAGATGCAGTCGACCGGGCATTCCTCGATGCATGCCTTGTCGAGCACATCGACGCACGGCTCAGCGATGATGTAGGTCACGGGTCTTTCTCCTCCATTGCCACGCCGCGGGAACCAACGGCGACAGATGCAGAGCCTAGTATCTCCGCCGGAGGAGGTGACACGTGCTCCGTCGGCAGGATGTGGGACACCGGGTGGTGGTACGCCGGATTGTAGGCGTATCGCAGGATCGAACACTGTATTCCGATGCCCTCGGGGAGCTGGTCGACCTCACCGAGACCGATCTCACAATCGCCACCGAGAAGGGCACTTTGCGGGTGCCGCTGCAGGAGGTGCACCGGGCCAAGCGGGTCCCGGCCGCCCGCCGCCCGCCGGCCGCCGAGGTGATCGGCCTCGAGCTCGCGGCCAACGACGCGTGGCCCGCTCCGATCCAGTCCCGGCTGGGCGGGTGGATCCTGCGGGCCGCCGGCAACTGGACCGGCCGGGCGAATTCGGCGCTGGCCGTCGGCGACCCCGACCGGCCGCTGGAGGCGGCGATCGACGCGGTCCAGCAGTGGTACGCGGCACACGGGCAGCAACCGCTGATCAATGCGCCGATGCCGCTGGCCGCCCCGGTCAACGCGGCCCTCGACGAGCGCGGCTGGACGGCACGGCCGCTCACGCTCGTGCAGACCGTCCCGGTCCCGGCGCTGCTGGCGGCGATCCCGGCGCGGGGCGACCTGCCGCCGGTCGAGCTGGCCGACGCACCCGGCGACGACTGGTTCGCCATGGTGGCCGAGCACAAGGGCACGCTGCCGGCGGCCGCGGAGCGCATTCTCACCGGCGTACCCGAAGTGGTTTTCGCTCGGGTCCGCGACGCGGACGGTGACCTGATCGCCGTGGCCCGCGGCGCCGTCACCGGCCCACGACGATGGCTCGGCATCTCGCTGCTGCAGACCGCACCGCCGGCGCGCCGGCGCGGCATCGCCCAGCAGGTGCTGGGCGGCCTGGCGCAATGGGCGACGCAGCGCGGCAGCACCCGCGCCTACCTGCAGGTGGAGGAACGCAACGCGGCGGCGGTCGCGCTCTACGGCCGGGTGGGCTTCAGCACCCACCACACTTATCTGACCAGGGAAGCGCCGCTCTGACCAGGGAAGCGCCCGCCGCGCTGACCGGGAAGCGCCGGTGTGCTAGCGGCGGACGACCCGGCGCGGCTTGGCGGCGCGGGTCTCGGTGAACGCCTTGAGCGAGCGCGACCGGTAGTCGCGGCCGAGCATCACGGCGAGCCAGTAGCCCAGCAGCGTGCCCACTATCGCGAAGCCCAGGTAGAGCCAGACCTGCGAGAAGAAGTCGCCCGCGCCGCCGGCGAACGGCTGGCCGCCGCTGATGAACGGTCCGACGAGGACGGTCAGCAGCATGCCGCCGACCGCGCCGAAGACCAGGTCGGGCAGCAGCCACTCGCTCGGACGCTTGCGCTGGCAGGCCAGGAACGTCCAGACGGCGAGAGTCAGGCCCAGCACCCCGAACATGATGAGCGTGGCGGTGCTCTCGGCCGAGTCGTCGCCGTCGGAACCGAAGCGGATGATCAGGCGGGCCGCCACGTTGATCGCGAACAAACCGACCGCCAGCGCCGCGGGCGGGAACCAGCGCTGCTGCCTCATGCGTTCCTCCCTGGAAACCCCTGTCTGTGGCACGGGATCGTAACGCCCGGTGAACTTCCGGCGCTCGACCTGCCGGTCATCTTTGCGGATGACGCGTGCAGGAGCGCTTGCGGAAAGCTGAGAGTCCGCTGCGAGTTATCCGCGCGGGATCCGTTTGAGGATCTGGCGGTACGCGTACACGGCGAAGGTCAGGCTGCCGGCGAGGATCATCACGAGCGCGACCCAGTCCTCGCCGCCGAGCAGATAGTCGCCCTCGGGGGTGCGCACGCCGGCGGCGAACAGCATCATCAGGGTCCACACTGCCCAGGGCGGGCCGAGCGCCCAGCGGCGGCCGGTGGTGGCGACCGCGAACCAGGCGATCGCCCAGTTGGCCACCACCGCGAGCAGGATCGCGACGCCGAGCAGCGGGCCGCCGCCCGAGCCGATCGGGTCGCCCCGCCAGATCGAGGTCAGGTCGCCCCAGCGCAGCGAGGTGAGCAGCAGCTCGAGCACGCCGGTGACGACCGCCGCGACGGTCGCGACGAGGATGCCGCCGACCCGGATGACGGGCTCCCACTTGGTGGGGGCGGGCTGCTCCGGCTGGATCATCGTGACGCCGTCGCCGACTGCTCTATTTTGAGGCCGCTGAACAGGTCGCTCTCCCAGTTGTGCGGGCCTGCGCCGGGCCCGCGGCTGCCCTTGGCCAGCAGGAAGTACTCCACGCCCATGAACTCGCCGCCGAAGTCGCCGGCGATGCCGTACAGCCAGGAGTTGTCCGGGATCTGCGTGGCGTGCGCGCGCATCGCCGCGACCTTCTGCTGGTAGTGATCGGTGCCGTCGACCCGGGCCGCGATCTCGTCGTCGGTGTGGCCGAACGGCAGGTCCTCCACCTTTTCCACGTCGGCGAACGGGTTGTCGTCGAGCTCGCGGAACGCTTCCATGCCCTCGCGCAGCACGCTCAGCGGCATCGCGGTCCAGTAGATCTTCTGCGGGCCGTCGGGGCCGGCCAGCTCGGCCGCGCGCATCGCCACCCGGTGCGCCTGAATGTGGTCGGGATGGCCGTAGAAGCCGTTCTCGTCGTACGTGATCATGACCTGCGGCCGGATCTCCTTGATGATCTCCAGCAGGAGGCCGGCGGCCTCGTCGACGTCGGCCCGCCAGAACGCGCGCGGATGGTCGTTGGTCGGCAGGCCCATCATGCCGGAGTCGCGGTAGTGGCCCGGGCCGCCCAGGATGCGGTGATCGGTCACGCCGAGCGCGGCACATGCCCGGCTCAGCTCGACCAGGCGGTAACCGCCGAGCTGGTCGGCCTGCCTGGCCTCGAGCTGGGCCAGCTCGGGGACGTGGATCTCGCCCTCCTCGCCGAGGGTGCAGGTCACGAGCGTCACGTGGGCGCCGGCGGCGACGTAATGGGCCATGGTGGCGCCGGTGCCGGTGACCTCGTCGTCGGGGTGGGCGTGCACGAGCAGCAGGCGGCGCGCGGGCAGGGCGTCAGTCACGCGCGCCACTTTACGCGGAGCCGGGCTGCGGGTTTGCAGGGCGGAACGGGGGCTTGATCAGCGATGCTGGACGGCGTGGACTACCCCGGACTCGCCGGTCGTACCGGTCACTTCAGCTACGGCGCTCCGCGCGCGGTGACGATCGGGGCCGACGGCGGCCGGGTGACCTTCCTGCGGTCGGCCGGGTCCGAGGACCCGGCCGCGTCGCTCTGGACGCTGACCGTGGCGACCGGCGTGGAGACCATGGTCGCGGCGGGGCCCATTGACGCGTACGCGGTGGATCGTGACGCCCGGACGGCGGCCTTCGCCCGCGCCGGCCGGCTCTTCCGCGCCAACCTGATCGACGGCGATGTCGTCGAGGTGCCGACCGCCGGTTCCGCCCAGGATCCACGGCCCGATCCCACCGGCCGCTTCATCGGGTACGTGACGGCGGACGGCGGCTCGGCGTCGCTGCGGGTCGTCGGGCCCGGCGGCGACCGGCTGCTCGCCGGCGAGCCCGGCACCGCGTGGCGCGAGCACGGTGGCCTGATCTCGTGGGGCGTGCCCGACCCGGCCGCCGCCCAGTTCGGCCGGCGGCGCGGCTGGTGGTGGTCGCCCGGCGGCGGCCAGATCCTGGCCACGCGTACGGCCGGCGCGACCAGCCTGCACCTGCTCGACCTCGACGAGGGCTGGGTCGACGTGCATTGGGACCGGGAGACCTATCCGTACGTGGTCAACGTGCGCTGGGCCGACGGCGGCGGGCCGCTGATGACCGTGCTGCGCCGGATGCAGCAGCACGGCCTCGTGCTGGCGATCGACCCGCGGACCGGGGAGACGCAGGTGCACGCCGAGCTGGCCGACGCCCGCTGGGTGGAACCGGTGGCCGGCACGCCGCGGCACCTGCCGGACGGCCGGGTGCTGGTCGGCGGCGAGCTGGCGCACGACGGCTTCGACGCGCGCTGCCTGTTCGCCGACGGCAGCCTGCTCACCCGGCCCGGCCTCTACGTCCGGCGGGTGGTCGGCACGCTGCCCCGGGCCGGGGCGCCGACCGGCGCGCCCGACCTCGTGGTGGAGGGCACCGACGGCGACCCGTCGTCGCAGGCGGTGTTCCGCGTCCGTACGTCATTGGGCGGAGGCGGCGCGGAAGCGCGCAAAATCACCACGACCCCCGGCTGGCATCGCGCCGAGGCCAACGGCGACGTCCTCGTCCTCGACGACACCGTGTGGCGCGGCGAAGCCCGCGTCGCCACCCTGCGCAACTTCGCGGCGCCGCTGCCCTACCACCCGCGCCCGATCCTCGAACGCGTCACCGACCGGCGCCTGCCCGCCGCCGTGCTGTATCCCGCCGGCTTCGTCGGCGGCGGAAAGATTCCCGTGCTGGTCACGCTGGGCGACGGGACCGGCCACCAACAGGTCGTGACCGACCCGGCGGCCTGGCAGGAGCGGCAGTGGTGGGCCGACGCCGGCTTCGCGGTGGTCAGTGTCGACAGCCGGGGTACGCCGGGGGTGGCGCCCAGCTTCGAGAAGGTGGTGCACCGCCGCCTCGGCGACGTGGCCCTGGCCGACCAGGTCGACGCCCTGCACGCGCTCGTCGGCAAGCACCCCGACCTCGACCTGAGCACGGTGTCGGTGCGCGGCACCGGCCTCGGCGGCTGGCTGGCGGCGATGGCCGTGCTGCGCCGCCCCGACGTCTTCCACCGGGCGGTGGCCCGCGACCCGGTGACCGACTGGTACCGCCTGCCGGCGCCGTTCGCGGAGCGTTATCTGGGCGATCGCTCGGACGGGGCCGACGTGTATGCCCACCACAGCCTGGCCGAGGCGGCGGCCCAGTCGGACCGCTCCCGCCCGCTCCTGCTGGTCGGCGCCGAGCTGCCGGGCCTCGATTCGGTCCCGGCCGCCACCCTCGACGAGGAGTTAGCCTTCCTGCGGAGGCATCCCAGACGGTAGTCACGAGGAGGGTTGGCATGAGACTAGTCTTAGTGAGAGACTCTGACCTCGATCGCATGGGAGACGACATGACGACTGCCATCTTCAGCGACGGGCATGCGCTGACCGAGGAGGAATTCCTCGCGATCGGTGAGACGCCCGAGCGCATCGAGCTTTTCGACGGGAGCCTCCACGTGAGCCCGGGCCCCACCCCTCGCCATCAAAAGATCTCTCTTCTCCTGGCCACGACGTTGATTCCGGCCGCGGACGCTGCCGGCTTACAGGTGCTCGAGGCCATCAACCTCCGGGTCGGCACGGACAGAATTCCCATTCCCGACCTGGTCATCTCGACCGAGATCGACCTCGACGAGTTGGTCGTCGACGCCTCCGACGTCCGGTTCGTCTGCGAGATCACCTCACCGTCCAACGCATCCACCGACAAGGTGCTCAAGATGCACTACTACGCGGATGCCGGGATCCCGTGGTATCTCCTCATTGACACCAAGGCCCGCGCCCTGCACCTGTATCGGCTCGACGGTGACAAATACCTCGAGGAGGCCGCCTGTGAAGCCGGCGACGTCCTCCGGCTGACCGAGCCGGTCGCTGTCGCCATCGACACCGCGGAGCTGTTCCCGCCGGTCTGAGTTTTGTCGTACCGGTCGCCTAGGGTCGGTGCATGAGCCACTTCGATGAGGCGTATGCGGCGGTGCAGGCCGCTCTGGACGCCGGGGCGCGTTATGCGGACGCACGAGTCATGGTGCGCCGCACCGAGTCGATGACCGCCCGCGACGGGGACGTCGAGGATCTGAGCTCCGACGAGAGCGCCGGGCTCGGCGTGCGCGCCCTGGTGGGTTCCAGCTGGGGTTTCTACGCCGTGCCCGATCTGTCCGACGGCGCCGCCCGCGCGGCCGGGCGCCGGGCCGCGCGGATCGCCGCGGCCAGCGCGACCGTGCCGGGGCCGCCGATCGATCTCGTGCCGGCCGGCGCGGGCGAGGCCAGCTGGGCCAGCGACTGCGTGGTCGACCCGCTCGGCGTGCCGCTGTCCGACAAGGGCGACCTGCTCGTCCGGGCCACCGCCGCGGCCCGGGACGCGGGCGCCGACATCGCCGAGGGCCTCTACCAGATCTGGGACACCCGCAAGTGGTTCGTCTCCAGCGAGGGTCACCGCATCGACCAGCACATCCGCGAGTGCGGCGCGGGCGTGTCCGCCAGCGTCATCGGCGACGGCGAGATCCAGCGCCGCTCGTGGCCGTCGTGGGGCGGCCAGCACGGCACCCGCGGCTGGGAGCTGGTCGACGAGCTCGACCTGATCGGCAACGCGCCGCGCATGGCCGAGGAGGCGCGCGCCCTGGTCACCGCGCCGCTCTGCCCGGCCGGCGAGACCACGCTGATCCTCGGCGGCGAGCAGCTGGCCCTGCAGATCCACGAGTCGGTCGGGCACGCCATCGAGCTCGACCGCATCCTCGGGTGGGAAGCGGCGTTCGCCGGCACGAGCTGGCTCGACCTCGGAAAGCTCGGCTCGCTGCGCTACGGCTCCGAGCTGATGAACATCACGATCGACCCGGGCATCCCCGGCGCGCTCGGCAGCTTCGGCTACGACGACGAGGGCACCCCCGCCACCAAGCGCGACGCGGTGCGCGACGGCATCTGGGTGGGCGTGCTCGCCGGGCGCGACTCGGCGGCGGTGGCCGGGCTCGACTACGCGGGCAGCGTCCGCTCCGACGGCTGGGCGCGGTTGCCGATGGTCCGCATGACCAACGTGGGCCTCGAGCCGGGTCCGCACACCCTCGACGAGATCATCGAGGCCACCGACGACGGCGTCTACATGGAGACCAACCGGTCCTGGTCGATCGACGATCGACGGCTCAACTTCCAATTCGGATGCGAGATCGGGTACGAGGTGAAGAACGGCAAACGCGGCCGCATGCTGCGCAACCCGACCTACACCGGCATCGGTCCCAAGTTCTGGCAGTCAATGGACATGCTCTCCGCCGAGATCGTCCCCTGGGGCACACCGAATTGCGGCAAGGGCCAGCCCGGGCAGGTCGGGCACACCGGTCACCCGGCGGCGCCGGCCCGGTTCACCAACGTACGGGTGGGGGTGCGCGGATGACCGCCGACATCAGCCGGACCGGCGCCGAGCTGGAGCTGGCCGCCCGGGTGGTCGAGCTGGTCCGCTCGGTCGCCGGCCCGGCCGCCGAGGCCGAGGTCGTGGCCTGGCACAACGCCGAGGCGCTGACCCGCTTCGCCAACTCGGCCATCCATCAGAACGTGGCCGACGCGACCACCACGGTCCGGCTGCGGATGCATCTCGACGGCCGCACGGCCGGCGGCTCCACCACGATCACGTCCGCCGACGGGCTGCGCGCGCTGGTCGAGCGCACGGCCGACGCGGTGCGCCTCAGCCCGGCCGACCCGACCTGGCCCGGCCTGACCCCGCCCTCGCCGCTGCATGTCTCGGCCGGCCACCCCGGCTCGGGCGAGCGCTCGGGGCTCGACTTCGGCTTCGACGAGGCGACCGCGCGCGCCGACCCGGCCGAGCGGGCCGCGCGGGTGCGCGATTTCGTCCGGGCCGCGGGTGGCCTCGAGACGGCCGGGTTCTGCCGCACGATCTACACGTCCGCCGCTTTCGCGAACAGCGCGGGCCAGGCCGTCGAGGGCCGCACCGCGGAGGCCGCCCTGGACGGCATCGCCCGGGCGAACGGCTCCGACGGCGTGGCCCGCCTCGCCGGCGGGCGCCTGGCCGACATCGACGGCGCCGTGCTGGGCGCACGGGCGGCGGCCAAGGCCCGGGCCGGGGAACGCCCGATCGAGCTGCCGCCCGGGCGCTACGAAGTGGTGCTCGAGCCCGAGGCGGTCGCCGACGTGCTCAGCAACTTCGCGATGTTCGGATTCAACGGCAAGGCGTTCGCTCAGCGGCAGTCGTTCGCCGAGCTGGGCGCGGAGCAGTTCGACCCGTCGGTGACCATTGTGGACGATCCGCTCGGCAGCCGCGGCGAGCCCGCGCCGGGCCTGCCGTTCGACACCGAGGGCACACCGCGCGCGACGCTGGTGCTGGTGCGCGACGGGGTGACCAAAGCGGTGGCGCACGACCGCCGCTCGGCGGCCGAGGTGGGCGCCGAGTCGACCGGGCACGCCGCGCCCGATTCGCGCACGTGGGGCCCGATCGCCACGAGCATGCGGCTGGAGGCCGCGCCCCCGGCGACCGAGTCGGTCCTGCCGCCGGCCGACCCGGGCCCGACGGCCGAGTCGGCCCGGCCGCTGGTGGCGCACATGGAGCGGGGGCTGCTCATCACCGACCTCTGGTACACGCGGGTCCTCGACCCGAAAAGCCTCGTCATCACCGGCCTGACCCGCAACGGCGTGTGGCTGGTGGAGGACGGCGAGATCATCGCGGCGGTGGGCAACATGCGGTTCACCCAGTCCTATCCGCAGGCACTGGGCATCGGCATGGTGCGCGGCATCGGCGCCGAGTCGGTCCTGCTGCCCGACCGCTGGTCGGGCGTCCGGTACGCGGCGCCGGCCCTGCACCTGGCCAGCTGGAACCTCACCGGCAACGCCTCGGGGTGACCCACCGCCGCCCGCGGCCAGCGGAGCCACGGCCGGCCGCGGCGTTCCGTGGCGGGCGCTACCCACGGGGGCGCTCGCGGCGGCGCGCTTGACCGGCCGCGCTCGCCCGCAGCGGCGCTCTTAATGCCGCGCTTGACTGGCCGCCGCGCTCGCGGCGACGCGTCTGCCGTGCGGCGACGCTCGCGGCGACGGGCTTGACCGGCTGCGGCGCTTGCGGCGGCGGGCATTGACCGGCGTGTTTCACTGGGCCGGTGAGCGACGCGCCGCGCGACCCCAGCCAGGACGACGCCCCGACCAGCAGAATCCCACTCGGCCGGGAGCCGCAGGAGCACGCCGACGAGCCGGTTACCGGCGCTCCTGCCGGCGCTTCCGACTCATCGCCTCTGGGCGGATCGGCCGCTTGGTCGTTCGGCGGGTCATCGGGCGCGTCCGGCTCAGAATCGGCGTCCGGCACGGAATGGGCCTCAGCCTCAGAATCGGCGTTCGGCTCAGAATCGACGTCTGGCTCAGAATCGACGTCCGGCATGGAACCGGCGTTTGGTGCAGAATCGGCGTTTGGCGCAGAATCGACGTCCGGCATGGAACCGGCGTCCGGCTCAGGGTGGGCGTCCGGTTCGCAATCGGCGTCCGGCGGGTTCGGCTGGACGCCGCCCTTGGGCGCGACCGACGAGACCACCGTCGGCTCGACCGCGGGCACGGCAGCCGGATCCGGCGCGAGCGCGCAGGCGGCGAGTCCCGGATCGGCGACACAAGCGGGCAGTGGGCAGGCTAGCGGCGGACAGACCGGCGGTCAGGCGAGCAGCCGTCAGGCGAGCAGCGGCCGGGCGAGCAGCGGCCAGGCGAGCAGCGGCCAGGCGAGCAGCGGGCCGGCCAGCGGCGGCCAGACCGGCGCGCAGGCGAGCAGCGGGCAGGCCAGCGGCCGGCGAATCGGTGGACAGGCGAGCAGCGGGCAGGCCAGCGGCCGGCGAATCGGTGGACAGGTGAGCGGCGGGCAAACGGGCGGTGGGCCGGCGGCGGGTGCCAAGCCTGGCCGGCGGCGGATGCTCGGCTTCGGGCCGGTGGCCGATCCCGGGGACGAGCGGCAACGGCGGCGACGACGCTGGTTCATCGCCGGCATCTCGGTCGCGGGGGCCGTCATCCTGCTGGCGATCTGCGCGGGTGCTTTCTCGGTCATCTCGGCGATCGACGGCGTGCGGGACCGGGCCGCCGCGGCCCGGGAGGAGCGGGTCGTGCGCGAGTTCGACTGCCTCGACCTCGAGCGCCGGCTCAACCGCCTGATCCCGCCGGGCGCCACCGCCGGGCCGGCCGCGCGGGCGACCGCCATCCGCGACGAGAACTCGGCGGTCCGCATCTACGTCGACCAGTTGGACTCGCAGCGGGACGAGGATGCCTGGCGCCAACTGCTCGACGCGCGCACGATCTATGCCGACGCGCTGGATCGGCAGGCGAAATCCCGTACGCCCGCGTTTTATGTCGCTCCCCGGACCACCGACGACCTTGCCGTCGCCGACGAGCTGATGCGATGGTCTCCGGCGCCATGCGCCGGACCGATCCGCCGGCTGGCCGCGCCGGAGCTCTGAGAACCGGAGCTCTGAGAACCGGACGCCGGGCCGATCCGCGCCGCAGACGTCATATGCCGACCGATCCCCGGTTGTCGCGGCGTCGGAGCCCGGCAACCGGCGCCGGCCAAGATCGAGTCCTCGTTTGCCCATGTCAATGCGAGTGCGAATCAGATTTTGTGACATAGACATCATCCCTGAGCCGCAAACTGTCCCACCCCCGGCGTAACGTGTGCCACACATCACGGACGCATGGCGGCTGTGGGGCTCCCCCGCCCGTTAACAGCCGGGTCACATGACAGGCACGTCAGGGAGAACGAATGACGACGACGGCAACGAGGCCGAGCGGGCCGGCCGACAATCGCGGTGCGCGTGCACGTGCCGCGATCGCGGCGAAGACGTTGCGTACTGACCGATGGTGGTTCCCCCCACTGGTCACTTTCGTGGGTCTAGCGGCATGGGTCATCTACGCGACCGTCCGCGTCTTCATGCACAAGTGGTATTTCGTCGAGGACTACCACTACCTCACGCCGTTCTACTCACCGTGTCTGACCGACCGGTGCGTCGAGGGCGCGGCCGAGTTCGGCACGCCGCTTCCCAGCTTCTGGCTCATCCCCGAGGCGGCGTTCACCCTGCCGTTCCTGCTGCTGTTCCGGTTGACCTGCTACTACTACCGCAAGGCGTATTACCGCGCGTTCTGGCTCTCGCCGCCGGCCTGCGCGGTTCCCGACGCCCACGGGAAATACACCGGTGAGACTCGGTTCCCGCTGATCTTCCAGAACATCCACCGGTACGCGTTCTACGCCGCCGTGATCATCTCGCTGATCAACACCTGGGACGCGATCCGTGCCTTCCAGAGCCCGAGCGGGTTCGGGTTCGGCCTCGGCAACATCATCCTGGTCGGCAACGTGGTGATGCTCTGGCTCTACACGGTGTCCTGCCACTCCTGCCGGCACATCACGGGCGGGCGGCTCAAGCACTTCTCGAAGCATCCGCTGCGCTACCGCTTCTGGACCTTCGTCTCCAAGCTGAACACCCGGCACATGGAGCTCGCCTGGATCACCCTGGGCACGCTGGCGCTCACCGACTTCTACGTCATGGCCGTCTCCGCCGGCTGGTTCTCCGACCTGCGATTCATCGGCTGAGAGGAGCGACGACGATGACCACACGCATCGAACGGCACCACTACGACGTCGTCGTGATCGGGGCCGGCGGCGCCGGCCTGCGCGCGGCGATCGAGGCCCGGCTCGCCGGGAAGAAGACCGCGATCATCTCGAAGTCACTGTTCGGCAAGGCGCACACGGTCATGGCCGAGGGCGGCGCGGCCGCCGCCATGGGCAACGTGAACTCGCGCGACAACTGGATGGTGCACTACCGCGACACCATGCGCGGCGGCAAGTTCCTGAACAACTTCCGGATGGCCGAGCTGCACGCCAAGGAGGCGCCCGAGCGGATCTGGGAGCTGGAAACGTACGGCGCGCTGTTCGACCGCACCAAGGACGGCAAGATCTCGCAGCGCAACTTCGGCGGCCATGAGTACCCGCGGCTCGCCCACGTCGGCGACCGCACCGGTCTCGAGCTGATCCGCACGCTGCAGCAAAAGATCGTGTCCCTCCAGCAGGAGGACTACGCGGCCACCGGCAACTACGACTCCAAGATCCGGGTCTTCGCCGAGACCACGATCACCGAGCTGATGCTCGACGGCGACAAGGTCGCGGGCGCATTCGGCTACTACCGGGAGACCGGCGAGTTCCTGCTGCTCGAGGCTCCGGCCGTGGTCCTCGCGACCGGCGGCGTCGGCCGGAGCTACAAGGTCACCTCGAACTCGTGGGAGTACACCGGCGACGGCCACGCGCTCGCCCTGCGGGCCGGCGCGACGCTGATCAACATGGAGTTCCTCCAGTTCCACCCGACCGGCATGGTCTGGCCGCCCAGCGTCAAGGGCATCCTGGTCACCGAGTCGGTCCGGGGCGACGGCGGCGTGCTGCGCAACTCCGAGGGCAAGCGGTTCATGTTCGACTACGTCCCCGACGTGTTCCGCAAGCAGTACGCGGAGACGGAGGAGGAGGCCGACCGCTGGTACACCGACCCCGACAACAACCGCCGCCCGCCGGAGCTGCTGCCCCGCGACGAGGTGGCCCGGGCGATCAACAGCGAGGTCAAGGCCGGCCGCGGCACCCCGGCCGGCGGCGTCTACCTCGACGTCTCCACCCGGATGCCGGCCGAGACGATCATCAAGCGCCTGCCGTCGATGCACCACCAGTTCAAGGAGCTGGCCGACGTCGACATCACCAAGGAGCCGATGGAGGTCGGCCCGACCTGCCATTACGTGATGGGCGGTGTCGAGGTCGACCCCGACACCGCGGCGGCGGCCGGCACGGTGACCGGCCTGTTCGCGGCGGGCGAGGTCTCCGGCGGCATGCACGGATCCAACCGGCTCGGCGGCAACTCGCTGTCTGACCTGCTGGTCTTCGGCAAGCGCGCCGGTGAGCACGCCGCGGCGTACGTGGATGCGCTCACCAAACGACCCAAGGTCACGACCTCCGACGTGGAGTCCGCGGTCGACCTGGCGCTCGCCCCGCTGAGCCGGCAGACCGGCGAAAACCCGTACACGCTGCAGCAGGACCTGCAGGCGGTGATGGGCGACCTGGTCGGCATCATCCGCCGGGCGGGGGAGCTCTCCGACGCGCTCAAGCGGCTGCAGGAGCTCAAGCAGCGGGTCGCCAACGTCGGCGCGACCGGCGGCCGGCAGTACAACCCCGGCTGGCACCTCGCCCTCGACCTGCGCAACATGCTGGTCGTCTCGGAGTGCACGGCCAAGGCGGCGCTGGAGCGGGAGGAGTCGCGCGGCGGTCACACCCGCGAGGACTTCCCGGCGATGAACCCCGAGTGGCGCCGGGTCAACCTGGTCTGCTCGCTCGACAAGACCGGCGACGTGCATCTCGAGCGCAAACCGCTGCCCAAGATGCGCGAGGAGCTGATCACTCTGTTCGACCGCGCCGAGCTGTCGAAATACCTCACCGATGAAGAGCTGGTCGAGTTCGATGCGCTCGCCGGCGCGGGCAAGACGGAGGCGAAGTAATGGGCACCAAGCGCCACTTCCGCGTCTGGCGCGGGGACTCGTCCGGCGGCGAGATCCAGGACTTCGACGTCGAGGTCAACGACGGCGAGGTCGTGCTCGACATCATCCACCGGCTGCAGGCGACCCAGACGCCCGATCTGGCCTGCCGGTGGAACTGCAAGGCCGGCAAGTGCGGCTCCTGCTCGATGGAGATCAACGGCATGCCCCGGCTGGGTTGCATGACCCGGATGTCCACGTTCGAGGAGACCGAGACCGTCACGATCACGCCGCTGCGAACCTTCCCGGTCATCCGCGACCTGGTCACCGACGTCTCCTTCAACTACGAGAAGGCGCGCGAGACCCCCGCGTTCGCCCCGCCCGAGGGGGTGGCGCCCGGCCAGTACCGCATGCAGCAGGTGGACGTCGAGCGCTCGCAGGAGTTCCGCAAGTGCATCGAGTGCTTCCTGTGTCAGAACACCTGCCACGTCGTCCGCGACCACGACGAGAACAAGGCGGCCTTCTCGGGCCCGCGCTTCTTCATCCGCGCGGCCGAGCTCGACATGCACCCGCTCGACGCGAGGGAAGATCGCAAGGAGTACGCGCAGGCCCACCAGGGTCTCGGCTACTGCAACATCACCAAGTGCTGCACCGAGGTCTGCCCCGAGCACATCAAGATCACTGACAACGCGATCATCCCGATGAAGGAACGCGTCGTCGACCGCCGCTACGACCCGCTGGTCTGGCTCGGCCGCAAGATTTTCCGCCGCGACCAGCTGGACGAGCCGGCCCGCACCCCCGCGACGGTCGGTTCGGCGGCGCCCGAGGTGCACACCCCCGGCACACCGTTCACGAGCGCCCGCCAGGGCGAGGCCCCGCCGGTCCGCGACGACGGCCGCATGGACGTCGCCGAGCTGGCCCTCCCGCACCAGGGCGGCCCGTCCCCGTTCGGTGACGACCAGGACTTCCCGCTCGATCAGATCACCTACACGCCGCCGGCCTCCGAAAAGCCGGTCGTCGACAAGCCGGCCTCCGACGACGAGATCCACTGACGGGCCGAACCACCCGGACTTATCGCAACGCATTCCAGGAGGAGGCTGCCGGCTTCGCGGCCGGCAGCCTCCTTTCATCCGTACGGGCGGAAGGCGGCGTCCCCCTGCCCGCCGACCGCATTGCCCCGCCGACCGCGTCGCCCTGCCCCCAACCGCGTCGCCGCTGCCCTCAGGCTGCGTCGTCGCGTCGCTCGACACACTGCATAGCGGCCGCACTCAAGCCCGCATCGCCCGGCCCACCGTGTTGATGGCAAGCCGCATCGTGGTGGCGGCGCACCCGAACCGCCCATCGCGCTGACGGGGGAAGCCACGCATCACGCCGGCGACGAACCGGGCGTCACCCCTTCGCGCCGGATCCCTTCGCGCCGGATGGCGAGCCGCGCACCGTGGTGGGCGGCTTTGGTCAGCGTGGGTCGGTGGGTGGGTCGTCGCCGGTGGCCAGCGTCAGCTGGGCGATGGCGATGTCGTGCCAGGCGCCGTTCTTGAAGCCGATCCGCGGGTGGACGCCGACCGGACGAAAGCCGAGGGCGGCGTGCAGCCCCTCGCTCGCCGCGTTCGGGAGAGTCATCTTCGCCACCGCCACCCGGAACCCGCGCTCGGTCAGGCGGGCGAGAAGGGCCGTGTACAGGGCCCGGCCCAGCCCCGACCGGCGCCGGCCCGGCGACAGGTAGATGCTGGTCTCGCAGGACCAGCGGTAGGCCTCGCGGGCCGCGAACGGGCGCGCGTAGGCGTACCCGACGACGTCGCCGCCGGTCTCGGCGACCAGCCATGCGTGGGAGCGGGACGTCTCGCGGATGCGGGCCGCCATCTCGTCGTCGGTGGGCGGGCTGATCTCGAAACTCACCGCCGTGTCCAGGACGAACGGCCGATAGATGGCCGCGCATGCCGCAGCGTCGGACTCGTTCGCGGCGCGGATCGTCAGCTCCGCCGATGCTTGCTCAGCCAACCCAGAACCTCCAACGCGGACATGCTCGATCACGTCGTTTCTGATGACCCGTCAGGTCTTGTCCGCCGCCGGATGCGGAGCGGGCGTCGGCGGACCGCCGGCGACCAGCCAGTGCTCGAGGCCGTCGACGATGCGCTCGAGCCCGAAGGCGAATCCCTCGTCCCACAGCTGCCGCGGATCGAGATCGGTCACCGGATTCGCCCGGCGCCACTGGTCGTAATGCGGGTGCTCGGGGCCGATCTTGTCGAGGTAGGGCTCGATCTCGCGGAGCACCTCGGAGGGCGTGACGTTGTCCCGGCCGAAGCCGGCGGCGATCGCGGCCTCGATGGTGGCCGAGCCGATGGCGTGCGCATGGAGCAGCGAGCTGACGTGCGACATCGCGAACCCGGTGAAGCCGGCCTCGGTGAGCAACGCCACCAGCCGATCGCCCATGCGCATGGCGTTGGGCCCGAGGGTGGGCTTGTTGCCGAGCAGGCCGATCATCCACGGGTGGCGCAGCAGCGTGGCACGCAGGCTGTTGGCGAACACCGTGACGCTGACGCGCCAGGGCGCATCGGCGGGCTCGGGAACGTAGACCTCGCCGAGCACCTCGTCGAGGGCCAGCTCGAGCAGCTCGTCCTTGTTCGCCACGTGCCAGTACAGCGAGGTGGCGCCAGCGCTCAGGCTCGAACCGAGGCGGCGCATGCTCAGGCCGGCCGCGCCCTCGGCGTCAAGCAACTCGATCGCTGCGCGGACGATCTGCTCGCGGCTGAGCGCGGGCTGGCCGCCGCGGGCGCGGGGCGGACGCATCCACACCGAGCCGTGGACGAAATCCGGCTTCGAAGGCATACCCCATCCTATAAGCCGCTCGAACAGCGTGCGGCTTCAATGGTACGCTGTTCGAGTCCTCGCACAGCGTACGAGAGAAGCGCGTCATGCCAGAACGCAATCCACGCCGCTGGTTGATCCTCGGGGTGCTCTGCCTGAGCCTGCTCGTGGTCGTCATCGACAACATGGTGCTCAACATCGCCATCCCGTCGCTGATCCGCGACCTCGGGGCGAGCCCGTCCGAGATCCAGTGGATCATCGATTCGTACATCCTGGTCTTCGCCGGTCTGCTGCTGACCGCGGGCAGCCTCTCCGACCGGCACGGCCGGCGCCGTGGCCTGATCATCGGCCTGGTCGTGTTCGGCTTCGGGTCCGGGCTGGCCACCCTCTGCCAGACGCCCGAGCAGCTGATCGCGGCGCGCGGCCTGATGGGCGTCGGCGGCGCGTTCCTGATGCCGGGCACCCTGTCGATCCTCACCACCGTCTTCGACGAGCAGGAGCGCAAAAAGGCGATCGCCATCTGGAGCTCCGTGCTGGCGCTGGGCGGCCTCGGCAGCCCGGTCATCGGCGGCCTGCTCCTGCAGCACTTCTGGTGGGGCTCGGTCTTCCTGCTGAACGTGCCGGTCGCGGCCATCGCCATCGTCGCGGCGCTGCTGATCATCCCGGAGTCGCGCGGCGCGGCCACCCGGCCCGACCTGCTCGGCGCGCTGTTCTCCATGGTCGGCATGACCGCCCTGGTCTGGGCGGTCATCTCGACGGCCCGCGACGGCTGGGAGTCCGCGCAGACCATCGGTGGGTTCGTCGTCGCGGCTGTCGGGATAGCCGCGTTCGCCCTCTGGGAACGCCACGTCGCCGAGCCGATGCTGCCGCTGTCGCTGTTCCGCGACCGCAACTTCGCCGGGTCGAGCTTCTCCATCGTGCTGCTGTCCTTCTCGGCCGGTGGCGTGGTGCTCGCGCTGACGCAATACATCCAGTTCGTGCTGGGCTATTCGCCGATCCGGGCCGGGCTCGCGTTCGTCCCGATGATCCTGACCGTGATGGTCTTCAACGGCGTGGGCGTGGTGGTCGACAAACGGCTCGGCACCCGCGCCGCGCTGGCGATCGGCCTGCTCCTGATGGCGGGTGGTTTCGGGGTGCTCGCTTTGCTGGAGCCGGGCGACGGCTATCTCAAGCTGGCCGCCGCGCTGGTCGTGATCGGCATGGGCAGCGGCATCGCCGGGCCGGCGGCCTACGGGACGCTGTTGGGCGCGCTGCCGCCCGAGCGGGTGGGTGTCGGCTCCGCGGTGAACGACACCGTCCAGCAGGTCGGTCAGGCGCTGAGCATCGCGGTGCTGGGCAGCGTGCTGACCGCGGCCTACCGGTCGGCGATGCCCGGCGAGGTGGCCGCCCAGGCCCGCGACTCGATCGGTGAGGCGCTGCGCATCGCGGCCCAGACCGGCGACGCGGCGCTCGCCCAGGTGGCGAAGGACTCGTTCGTCGACGCCGTTGCCACGACATCGCTGATCGGCGTCTTCGGCGGCATCGCGGCGGCGGTCGTCGCGGTAGCCGTCCTGCGCCCCAAGCCGAAACCGCCGGCGGACGCGACACCCAGCCCCGCGCCGATCCCGGTCCCCGAGCACCAGCCATGACTGACCAGCCCGTCGGTGCTCCCGGCCTCCGCAGCCCAGCCACCCCGGACCACCCCTGCGGCGGTCCCGCGCCCCGCGGACCAGCCCTGACGGAGTTGTCCACAGGCCCGGCTCCGCGGGTCGCCGCCATTCGCACGGATGTACTAACATGGCCGAGTGACCAGCACTTATCAGCCGTCGATGCTCGACCTCGTGGCCGGGCCCACCCCCACGCTCGAGCCGCTCGCCGGCCGCCTGACCCGTCACCGGCTGACCGCCGGCGCCTGGGTCGACGTGCTGCCCGGTTGGCTCCAGGGCTCCGACGAGGTCTTCGACACCCTGCTCGCCATCGACTGGCGTGCCGACCGCCGCCAGATGTATGACAACGTGGTCGACGTGCCGCGGCTGCTCCGATGGTTCGGCGGCGCCGAGCCGCTCCCTCATCCCGCGCTCACCGAGGCCCGGGCGGCGCTCTCCGCGCACTACGCCGACGAGCTGGGCGAGCCGTTCGCGACCGCCGGCATGTGCCTCTACCGCGACGGCCGCGACAGCGTCGCCTGGCACGGCGACACCCTCGGCCGCTCGGCCCGCCACGACACCATGGTCGCGATCCTGTCGCTCGGCGCCCCGCGCTACCTGTCGCTGCGCCCGCGAGCCGGCGGCCACGACACGATGCGCTTCCCGCTCGGCCACGGCGACCTGATCGTCATGGGCGGTTCGTGCCAGCGCACCTGGGAGCACGCCATCCTCAAGACAGCCAAGCCGGTCGGCCCGCGCATCAGCGTCCAGTTCCGCCCGATCAACGTGGCCTGAGCCAGGCGCAGGGTCCGGCCGCGAGGCGAGGACCAGCACGAGGGCGAGGACCAGCACGAGGGCGAGGCCAGGGGACCGACAGGATGCCAGGGGCCGACGCGCGCGCGAGGGCCAGGCCGGCGCGCGACCAAGGGCCGGTTACGAACTACTAAGGGCGGCCGCCGGAAGGAACGTCCCAGAACTCGGTCCAAAGAGACGTGCTCACGTCGTTGCCCCAGAGCAGGCCTCGTTCTGAGGCGGCCGCGATGGTTGCCACGGTTCGCACGAAGGACAGGCTGACCAGGTGCCAGTCACTGCCGGCCGAGCGAGCCCCGGCGTCGAACGCCTGCATGGCGGCGAAGGTGGGCTCGTAGCGGGGCAGGTCCAGCTCGTTCAGGACGGTGACCAGCTCGGCCGTCTCCGGGACGGTCAGCCAGCCGTGGATGCCTTCCGTGCGGCCGAACCGGTAACCCCAGACGGCACCCCTGGTGGCCAGCGCCTCGAGCAGCCCACGGACCGGCGCGGTAACCGGGACGTGCTGGTGTTCCAGGACGGGACGGTAGTAGTCGGGCGTGATCGTGCGGCCCAGGAATTGTGACCAGCCCAGGCAGCGGGTCGCCACCGCCGCCTCATGCAACGCCGTCAGCGCCTCCACACCTTGGGGGTCCTGGTCCTGGAAGAAGCGGCATCGCTCGCGCTCGGGGCAGTCGAGCACGTTGCACGTCATCTGCCGGCCGGTCAGGCGGTCGATCGAGCGGTCCCCGGCGTACCGCAGGTCGGCCCCCAGCCAGGTGCAGTATCGGGCCAGGTCGGTGGGCCACTCCCGTAGCTCCGCCATCAACTGCCGCCAGGTGTCGCCGTACTCCGACTCGACCTGCAATATCTCGGCGAGCCACGGGACCGCCACGCCGGAACGCATCAGCTCGGTCAGTCCGGGAACGACCTCGTCCCGGTAGCGGACGTAGTCGAACACGTGAATCTTGGCGTCAGCACCCACCTCACCAAGATCTCATCGCTGAGGTAGCGGCCGCAGTCGATTTAACTCGATACCAACCCGTTGCCGAACAGCAGTCAAACAGAGCCATTGACGCCGCCGCCGCGAAAGTTACACTCCAAGTGTAAAAAGTTGACCTTCGCAGGCCTGCACGCTCCACACAGGACATCCGCCGGTCCGAGCCCGAGGTGACCATGTCAACACCCGATGAACAGGGGCTTTCCCTTCATCACCTAACCGTCCGCTTCGGCGGTCTACTCGCCCTCGACGATGTCTCGCTGCGCGTCCCGCCCAAGAAGGTGATCGGCGTCATAGGCCCCAACGGCGCCGGCAAGACGACGCTTTTCAATGTGATCTCGGGGTTCGTCGCGCCGCAGTCGGGGGCGATCACCCTCGACGGCCGGCCCTGGCGACCCCGTCCGCACCACCTGCGCCGGCACGGCATCGCCCGCACCCTTCAGGGCGTCGGCCAGTTCGGTGGCATGACCGTCCTGGAGAACGTCCAGGTGGGCCTCAAGGCCCCCCGCGGCAACAGAGGCTACCGCGGGTCCAAGAGCCAGCAGGACGCGTACGCCGCGCTCGAGCGCTGCGGCGTCGCCGACTACGCGAACGCCTACCCGGGCATGCTGCCCTACGCCAAGCGCAAGCGGGTCGAGCTGGCCCGCGCCCTGGCCGCGCGGCCGCGGATCCTCATGCTCGACGAGCCCGCCGGCGGCCTCGACGCCGACGAGATCGACTGGCTCGCCGATCTGATCCGTGAGGCCGACACCACCGTCCTGCTCGTCGAGCACCACATGGACCTGGTCATGTCGGTCTGCGACGAGATCCTGGTGCTCGACTTCGGCAAGCCCATCGCGCTCGGCTCCCCCGGCGAGATCCGCACCGATCCCAAGGTCGCCGAGGCCTACCTGGGGGCAGCGGCATGACGGCCCTCCTGGAGATGACCGGGCTGACCGTCGGCTACGGCGCCGCCCCGGTCCTGCACGAGGTCGACCTGAGCGTCAGGGAGGGCCGCATCGTCACCGTCCTCGGCGCGAACGGCGCCGGCAAGACGACGCTGCTGCGAGCCGTGAGCGGCCTCCTGCACCAGAGCGCCGGAAAGATCACGTTCGACGGCGTCGACCTGCGGACCGTCAAGGTCGAGCGCCTGGTCCGGCACGGCATCGCGCACGTCCCCGAGGGCCGCGGCGTGGTCACCGAGCTGACCGTCGACGAGAACCTGCGGCTGGGCGGCCTCTGGCGCAAGCCGCGACCGGATCTGGGCGAGATCTACGAGCTGTTCCCGCCGCTCGCCAACCGCCGGAACCATCTAGGACATCAGCTCTCCGGCGGCGAGCGCCAGATGCTCGCGATCGGCCGTGCGCTGGCCGCCAAGCCGCGCCTGCTGCTGCTCGACGAGCCGTCGCTGGGGCTGGCGCCCAAGATCACCGCGCAGATCATGGGCCTGCTGCGCGACCTGCGCGACCGCACCGGCCTCGCCGTCCTGCTGGTCGAGCAGAACGTACGCAGCGCGCTCTCGGTGGCCGACGAGGGCGTGGTGCTCAACCTGGGCCGGGTCGTGACCAGGCAGAAGGCCGACACGCTCGCCGACGACGCCGATCTCCGGCACGCCTACCTGGGGTTCTGACATGGACCGATTCCTTTATCTGACCTTCGACGGGCTCAGCCGCGGCGCGGTCTACTCGGCGTTCGCGCTGGCCCTGGTGCTGATCTGGCGGGCCGCGCGGATCGTGAACTTCGCCCAGGGCGCGATGGCCGTCGCCACCGCCTATGTCGCCTATTCGGTGGCGAGCGCGACCGGCTCGTACTGGATCGGCTTCGTGGTCGCCATCGTCGGCGGCCTCGTCCTCGGCGCGGTGGTCGAGCGGGTGGTGATGCGCTTCGTCGACCACTCGTCGCCGCTCAACGGCGTGGTGGTGGCGCTCGGCCTGGTGCTGATCATCCAGGGCGTGCTCGGCATGATTTACGGCAACAACTTCCGCCCGGCCGAGGCGCCGTTCAGCCGGGACGCCTTCCAGGTCGGCGGGGTAGCGCTCCTCTCGCGCTACGACCTGTTCGTCTTCGCCGCGGTGGGCGCGGTGGTCGTCCTGCTCACGCTTCTTTTCACGCGTACGTCCACCGGCCTGCGCATGCGGGCGGCGGCTTTCGCCCCGGACGTGTCGCGCCTGCTCGGCGTGCCGGTCGGCGGGATGCTGACGCTCGGCTGGGCGCTGGCCGCCGCAGTCGGCTCGCTGGCCGGGATGCTGGTCATCCCCACCGAGCTGGGCCTGCATCCGAACGCGATGGACCTGCTGTTCATCTCGGCGTTCACTGCCGCGGTGCTGGGCGGGCTGGACAGCCCGATCGGCGCGGTGGTCGGCGGCCTCGTGGTGGGCCTGCTGCTCGCGTACGTGAGCGGCTATCTCGGCGCGACCGTGGCGCCGATGGCGGTGCTGATCCTGCTCGTGGTGGTGCTGCTGGGCCGACCGGACGGCCTGTTCTCGAGGGCGAAGGCGAGGACCGCATGACGATCTTGGCGCAGCGCGCGACAAAGACCGACAACCGGCAGAAACCGCCGCCCAGCCGGTGGGCCCCGCTGCTGATCGTCCTGGTCGGGGCGGCCGCGGTGGTGAGCCTCACCTACGTCCTGCCCCCATTCCGCAACTACCAGCTGGCGACGATCGGCGCATACCTCTGCGTCACCGCGGGCCTGACCGTCCTCACCGGACTCAACGGCCAGCTCAGCCTCGGCCACGGCGCCCTGATGGCCACGGGCGCGTACACGCTGGCGCTCTGGCAGGACAAGGTCAACCTGCTGTGGCCCGGCATCGTCGTGGCGATCGCGGTCACGACGCTGGTGGGCGCGGTGATCGGGCTGGCCGCGGCCCGCCTCCGCGGCCCCTATCTGGCCGGTCTGACCCTGGCCGTCGCCGTGGTCGTCCCGAGCATCACCAGCACGTTCGACGAGACGTTCAACAGCGATCAGGGACTCTCCGTGGCCCTCGATCCGCCACCCGGCGTGCTTCCGGTGGAGCAGTGGCAGGCGTGGATCTGCTGGGCCGCCGCGCTGCTGACGGTGCTGCTTCTGGCGTACGTGATCAGGGGTCGCTTCGGCCGGGACATGCGCGCGGTGCGCGACGACGAGACCGCCGCCAAACTCGCGGGCGTCAGCGTCGCCCGTACCCAAGTCCTGGCCTTTGTCATCTCCGCGGCCTGCGCCGGCCTGGCCGGCGCCCTGTTCGCCGTGCTCGCCCAGAGCGTCTCGCCGGGCGCCTTTCCGCTCACCCTCTCGCTCTTCCTGCTGATGGCGATCGTGATCGGCGGGCTCGGCCGCTTGTCGGGGGCGCTGATCGGCGCCTTCCTGCTGGTGGCGCTGCCCTCGGCGGCCCAGTCGATCGCCGAGGACGCGGGCTCGCAGCATCTCGAGGGCAACCTGGCGCTGACCGTCTTCGGCGTCGTCCTCGTCCTCGTCATGCTCGCCGCGCCCGGCGGGCTGGCCTCGCTTCTCGAGAGGGCTACCGCTCGCATCCCACGACGCATCAAATCCCCCAAAAAACCGTAATCAGAAAGGCCGGAAAATGAGTCTTCAGTCAGGTCAAGGGTGGTGGCGGGGCGGTCCGACGGGGAAACGCGCCGCAGCCGTCCTCGCCGCGCTGCTGCTGGTCGCAGGCTGCAGCAACGGAAACGGAAACGGCAGTGGCGGCAGCAGCGACACTCCCGGCGTGACCGACAGCGAGATCCTGGTCGGCACGCATCAACCGCTCACCGGACCGGCCGCGGCCGGCTACTCCTCGATCGCCCCGGCCACCAAGGCCTACTTCGATTACGTCAACGCGAACGGCGGCGTGCACGGCCGCAAGATCAATTACAAGATCATGGATGACGGCTACAACCCGGCCAACACCCAGACGGTCGTCCGCCAGCTCGTGCTGCAGGACAAGGTGTTCGCGATCCTGAACGGCCTGGGCACGCCGACGCACACCGGCGTGCTCGACTTCCTCAAGACCAACCGGGTGCCCGACCTCTTCGTGGCCAGCGGCAGCCGCAGCTGGAACCAGCCGGACAAGTATCCGGGCACGTTCGGCTTCAACCCCGACTACACCGTCGAGGGCAAGATCCTCGCCACGTACGTCAAGGAGACCTACCCGGGCAAGAAGGTCTGCTTCCTCGGCCAGGACGACGACTTCGGCCGCGACAGCCTGGCCGGCATCGAGAAGATCCTCGGAGCGGTCACGGCCAAGCAGAACTACGTGACCAGCAACCCCAACGTCGGCCCGCAGATGGGCGCGCTCAAGGCCGCGGCGTGCGACGTCGTCATGCTCGCCACGATTCCCGGATTCACCGCGCTGGCGGTCGGCACGGCCGCGAAGATCGGTTTCAAGCCGAACTTCGTGGTCAGCAACGTCGGCTCCGACCCGACCACGGTGAGCAAGACGCTGGGCGCGGCGGCGCCGCTGCTCGAGGGCCTGGTGGCGGCGAACTACCTGCCGCTGGCGACCGACGACGCCAACCCGTGGATCCAGCTTTACAAGAAGGTCAACAGCCAATACAACGGGAACGCCGAATTCGACAACAACGTCGTGTACGGCATGTCGGTCGGCTACCTGTTCGTCCAGGCACTGCAGGCCGCGGGCAAGGACCTGACCAGGGACAAGCTCACCGAAGCCGTGCAGAAGGGCGGATTCACCGGGCCCGGGCTGGTGCCGGTGCGCTATTCGGCGCAAGATCATTCCGGGTACGCGGGTGAGCAGCTCACCAAGCTCACCGGCGGCAAGGCGGTGTACTTCGGCACGCCGTACACGACCGACGACAAGGACGGCGCCGTCACCGCGTACTCGGGCGCGGCGGCCGCGCCTCCGCAGAACGGCATCCCCGCGGCACAGTAGCGTCGGGGTCGGAACGAATCACGAAGTGCGAGCAGAGGAGCGGCGATGGCGGACCAAGTGGCGATCGTGACCGGAGCCAGCAGGGGAATCGGCTTCGCCATCGCGCAACGCTTCGTTGCCGAAGGTTACAAGGTCGCCGTCACCGGGCGCAACGCGGAGGCGCTCGCGCAGGCCGCGCTCGATCTCGGCGGCCCGGAGGTGGCGATCGGCATCCCCGGCAAGGGCGATGACGGCGATCACCGGGCCGCCGTGGTGGACACGGTGCTCGGCCGGTTCGGCCCGATCACCACGCTGGTCAACAACATCGGGATCAACCCGGCGTACGGCCCGCTCGGCTCGCTCGACCTGGGCGCCGCCCGCAAGATGATCGACGTGAACGTGCTCGGCACCCTCGGCTGGGTGCAGGAGGCGCTGCGCGGCGGTCTGTCCGAGGGCGGCGCCATCGTCAACATCTCCTCGGTCTCGGGCGTACGCCCGGCGCCGGGCATCGCGTTCTACGGGGTGACCAAGGCCGCGCTGATCCACCTCACCGAGGAGCTGGCCGTCGAGCTGGCGCCGAAGGTGCGGGTCAACGCGGTCGCCCCGGCGGTGGTCAAGACCAGGTTCGCCACGGCCCTCTACGAGGGTCGCGAGGAGCAAGTGGCGGCGACGTACCCGCTGCGCCGCCTGGGCGTGCCGGAGGACGTGGCCGGCACGGTCGCGTTCCTGTGCGGCCCGGACGCCGCCTGGATCACCGGCCAGACCGTCGTCATCGACGGCGGCGTCACGCTCACCGGGACGGTGCAATGACCCGGCGGGTCGTAGTCACCGGGGCCGGCGGCGGCATCGGCGCGGCGCTGGCCCGCCGGTTCGCCGCCGACGGCGCCCGGGTGATCGTCAGCGATCTCAACGCCCCGGCGGCGCGCCAGATCGCCGCCGAGGTCGGCGGGCTGGCCGTCGCCGCCGACGCGGCGAACGAGGACGACACCCGGCGGCTGATCGAGACGGCCTTCGCCGAGCTCGGCGGGGTCGACCTGTTCTGCTCGAACGCCGGCGTGCTGACGGCCGGCGACGAGAACACCCCCGACGAGGCGTGGCAGCGGGACTTCTCGGTCAACGTGATGTCCCATGTCTACGTCACCCGGCACCTGCTGCCCCGCTGGCTCGACCAGGGCTCGCATCGCCTGCTCGTCACGGTCAGCGCCGCGGGGCTGCTCTCGATCCTCGGCAGCGCTTCGTATGCGGTCACGAAACACGCCGCGCTGGCGTACGCCGAATGGCTGCGCGCCACGTACGCCCATCGGGGCCTGATCGTGCAGGCACTCTGCCCGCAGGGCGTGCGCACCGACATGCTCACCCGCGGCAACGAGCGCGACAGCGCGAGTGCCCGGCTGCTCGCCGAGGGCGCGCTGGAGCCGGCCGAGGTGGCCGAGGTCGCCGCCAAGGCGATCGAGGGCGAGAGCTTCCTGATCCTGCCGCACCCCGAGGTGGCCGACTACTACAAGCTGCGGGCGACCGACACCGATCGCTGGCTCGGCGGGATGAACAAGATCCAGCGAGCGTTCGAGGGTGATCGCGCGTGAAGGGCCTCGACCTCGAGAAGCTGCGGACCTATCTGGGATCGGCCCGGCCGCTGACCGGCGAGATGTTCGCCGGTGGAAGGTCCAATCTCACGTACGCCGTGACCGACGGCGAGCAGCGGTGGGTGCTGCGCCGTCCCCCGCTCGGCCACGTCCTGCCGACCGCGCACGACATGGTCCGGGAGCATCGGGTGCTGGAGGCGCTCGCCAAGGCCGGATTCCCCGCGCCGCAACCCGTCGCGCTTTGTACCGATATTTCGGTTATCGGGGCTCCGTTCTACCTGATGGAGCACGTCGACGGCCGGATCTACCGCGAGGAATCGGATCTGTCGGGCATGGGCGAGGCGGCCCTGCACGACCTGGTGCTGCGGCTGGTGGACACGCTCGCCGACCTGCACGCGCTCGACCCGGCCGCGATCGGTCTCGCCGACTTCGGCCGGCCCGAGGGCTTCAACCAGCGCCAGGTCAGCCGCTGGAAGAAGCAGCTGGACGCCTCCCGCAGCCGCGAGGTGGCCGGCATCGACGAGCTGCACGCCCGGCTGGCCGTCGACATCCCGGCCGGCGGCCCCGGCGCCGTCGTGCACGGCGACTACCGGCTCGACAACGTCCTGATCGGCGCGGACCTGCGGATCAACGCGGTGCTCGACTGGGAGATGTCCACGCTCGGCGACCCGCTCAGCGACGTGGCCCTCATGCTCGTCTACGCCGGCCTGCCGCTGCAGGTCAGCGGCGGCCGCGCCACCGTGCCGCTGCAGGTCGCCGGGCATCCCTCGCTGCGCGAGATGAGCGCCCGCTACGCCGCGCGCAGCGGTCGCGACGTGAGCGACCTGCACTGGTACGTGGCCTTCGCCGCATTCAAGCTCGCGGTGATTCTCGAGGGCGTGCACTACCGCTACGTTCAGGGCCAGACCGTCGGTGCGGGGTTCGATTCGATCGGCAACCTGGTCGGCCCGCTGGTGATGCGCGGCCACAAGGCGCTGGAGGGGAACTGATGGAGTTCGGCTTCGACGCGAAGACCGAGGACTACCGCAAGCGGCTGCAGTCCTTCATGGACGAGCACGTCTACCCGGCCGAGCCGTCGCTGAGCTCGCACACCGGGTGGGAGCCGCCGCCGGTGCTCGCCGAATTGCAAGCGCGGGCCAAGAGCGAGGGCCTGTGGAACCTCTTCCTGCCCGGCGAGCACGGCGCCGGCCTGACCAATCTGCAGTACGCGCCGCTGGCCGAGATCACCGGCCGCAGCCCGTCGCTGGCCCCGGCCGCCTTGAACTGCGCCGCCCCGGACACCGGCAATATGGAGGTGCTCGCCGAGTTCGGCTCGCCCGAGCAGCAGCGGGAATGGCTCGAACCGCTGCTGCGCGGTGAGATCCGCTCGGCGTTCGCGATGACCGAGCCCGGCGTGGCCTCGTCGGATGCCACCAACATCGGCACCCGGATCGCCCGCGACGGCGACGAGTACGTCATCAACGGCCACAAGTTCTACATCAGCGGCGCCATGAACCCGAACTGCAAGATCTTCATCGTGATGGGCAAGACCGACCCGTCCGCCGAGCGGCACGTGCAGCAGAGCATGATCCTCGTGCCGCGGGACACCCCGGGCCTGACCGTCAAGCGCGGGATGCGGGTCTTCGGATACACCGACGGCGATCACGGTGGCCACGCCGAGGTGCTCTTCGAAGACGTACGCGTGCCGGCCTCGAATTTGATCGGCACCGAGGGCAGCGGCTTCGCGATCTCGCAGGCCCGTCTCGGCCCCGGACGCATCCACCATTGCATGCGCCTGATCGGCATGGGCGAGCGTGCGCTCGAGCTGATGTGCACGCGGGCGCTGTCCCGCACCCCGTTCGGACGGCCGCTCGCCGAGCAGGGCGTGGTGCAGGACTGGATCGCCGAGTCCCGGGTGCGCCTCGAACAGGCCCGGCTGCTCGTGCTCAAGGCGGCCTGGCTGATGGACACGGTCGGCAACAAGGGCGCACACACCGAGATCCAGGCCATCAAGATCACGGTACCGTCCACCGTGGAGTGGATCATAGACAAAGCCATTCAGACGTACGGCGCGGCCGGCGTCAGCCAGGACACGCCGCTGGCCGCGCTGTGGACCGCCGCGCGCACGCTGCGCCTGGCCGACGGCCCCGACGAGGTGCACAAGCGATCGCTGGCCCGCCGGGAGCTCAACCGCTGGAGAGACAGGTGACCGCTTCCCCGCAGCGGGTGGACGGCCGCACGGCCCGCTCCGAGCGCACCCGCAACGCCATCGTCGACGCGCACCAGCAGCTGATCCGCGAGGGCGACCTGCGCCCCACGGCGGAAAAGATCGCCAAGCAGGCCGGCGTCTCGCTGCGCGCCCTGTGGAGCCACTTCGCCGACATGGAGGCCCTGTTCGCCGCCAGCGGCGAGCGCGTCCTGGAGCTGCGCGACGCCTCGCACCGCCCGATCTCGCCCACGCTGCCGTTGGCCGAGCGCATCGAGGCGTACGCGAAGCAGCGCGCCCGCATGCTCGAGCAGATCGCCCCGAACGCCAAGGCCGCGGCCACCAAGGAGCCGTTCTCCGAGACCTTGCAGCGCTATCGGCGCCTGCACGTGACCCGGGTGCGCGACGAGCTGGCGGTGTTGTTCGCCGCCGAGATCGACGGCGACGAGGAGTTGTTGAACGCTTTGACGGCGGTCAGCATGTGGCCCACCTGGTCCACTTGGCGCGAGCCGATGAACATGTCGGTGGCAGCGTCACGCGCCGCCCTGGCCCGCACCATCAACGCCCTGCTGACCGTTCGATAAGTAAGCAGAACGGGCGCAGAAAACCACTCAGCACGGCTTCACATGAATGCCTGCGGCAACAGGCCCGCGCACCACGCTTTCTCCAATCCGTCAAGGAGATCTGGGAGCCTCGTGTCGATGTCCACCGCGACCGGCTCGGCAAAGTCCGGCGGTGGCGGCACCGACACGGTCTGGCCGCTGTAGTGCCCGCAAGATGGGCACCATCGGTACCGGGCCGACTTGCCCCCGGACAGACGCTGGTAGTAGCTGCGCACCGAAACGGTACCGTCAATCGGGCACATCACCTGCCGCGGCTCGACCCAAAACGAGACCTCTGCGAATCCCTGCTCGATGGAAAGGGCATCCCGCCAGTCATACGTCCGCCACGTTCGATCGGTACCAAGCATGTCCGCCACCTCGCGAGTCTATGAGGTTCTCCGCACGAACTCGTTCCACATCCTCACCCCATACGCCTCGGCCTGTCCCTCGGTGCCTGTGTGTCCGAACGCCGCCATCGACGTCTTCTCGTAGGTGGTGCGCACCCACGGCGCGTGGTCGAGCGCGACCCACGAATGGGTGCCTCGGTGTTGACGAAACGGGCCTGGACCGTGACTCTGGCGATCGTGCGGGTCGCGGTGGGCGCCGACTTCCACGGGTCGTAGATGCTGCCGGAAACCTCGGCCCCGTCCGGCCCGTTCAGCACCCGCGACTCGCGGGTCATCCCGGCGTACGCGTCGTCGTCCGGAACCGAGACCTCGCGCGAGTCGGTCACCGACACCGACGGCGTGCCGGACGGCAGGTGGTCACCGTTCACCGCACGCGAGAGCGCAGCGCAACCATCGCATCCCCCGTAGATCGATATGCCGATCGGAACCGTAGTCGCGGGGTCACTTACGGTCAACAATCTAAATATTGAAAACTTAGAATCAGTACCCGGGGCGGGATTGGGCGTTGCGCAGGCGGATGCCGCTGTAGCCGACGGTGCTCTCGATGACCTCGTCCCAGAAGGACCACAGGTTGTCGAGCAGGCGCAGCTGGATGCCCGCCTCCGCATGGCACGCGATCAGGTCGCCGACCGGCTCCGGTGGGCCGAGCGGCACGACCGGCGAGGTGGCCACCAGGGCGTGCGGCTCGGCGCCGGGCGAGGAGACGTGGTGGAACGCCTCCTCGGCGAAGCGGTAGGCGTACAACGTCGTGTTCTGCAGGGCGGGCAGCCACGCGTACTCGATCGCGTGCACCCGCTCGCCGCAGCCGGCCCCGATGATGCGGTCGCGGTCGGCCTCGGTGGTGCCGTCCCGCACCCAGGCCATGGCGCGCGGGCATTGCCGGGGAAACCAATAGCTGGGCGCGTTGCGCCCGTCGACCGCCCACACGTACGGGGTGTCCGTGCCGGACGTGGCAGCCACGTGCGGGGCGAAGCGGGTGAGCGTCGGGTCCTCGGAGAAGTGCAGCACCTGGCCCGGTTCCGGTCGCATCCGGACAGCCTGTCACAACACGACGACGGAGCGAGCACCCTCCCCTCTGGACATGCGGTCGAACGCCGCCGGGACGTCGGCCAGGCCGATCCGGTCGGAGATCAGGTGGTCGACCGATAGCGTGCCGGCGAGCACGTCGGCGGCCAGCCGCGGGATCTCGGCGTCGAAGTCGGCGGCGCCGTACACCGAGGAGCGCAGGCTGCGGGCCGAGGAGAAGATGTCCAATGCGGACAGCTGCACCATGTCCTCGTTGCTGCCCATGCCGACAACCGTCACCTTGCCGCCGCGGCGGGTGGCGCGCCAGGCCGCGCGGATCGTGGCGGCGCGGCCGACGCACTCGATGGCGTGGTCGGCGCCGCGGCCGCCGGTGCGCACCCGGATCTCCTTGGAGAGCGTGTCCGAGGAGACCACGAAATCGGTGGCGCCGGCCGCCTCGGCCAGCCCTTTCTTGGCCTCGGAGACGTCCACGGCGATGACGTCGGCGGCGCCGGCCGAGCGGGCCGCCGCGACCACCGAGAGGCCCACGCCGCCGAGCCCGATCACCACGACCGACTCGCCGGGCGCGACCTGGGCGGTGTTGCGGACCGCGCCGACGCCGGTGAGCACGCCGCAGCCGAGCAGGGCCGCGCGGTCGAAGCCCAGCTCGGCCGGAACCCGGATCACCGCGTTCTCGGGGGCGACCACCTGGGTGGCGAACGCGCCGAGGCCGAGCGCCACGTGCACGGGCGCGCCGTCCAGGGTGATGCCGTTCTCGAGGGCCGCTATGCCCGAGGACGTCGAGCAGAGCCAGGGCTCGCCCTGCGCGCAGAACCAGCAGCTGCGGCAGGGCGGCTGCCAGTTGAACACCACGTGGTCGCCGACCGCCGCGCGGGTCACGTGGTCGCCGGCCTCGATCACCTCGCCGGCCGCCTCATGGCCCAGCACCAGGGGGTACGGCGCCCGCAAGGTCCCGTTGATCATGGAGAGGTCGGAGTGGCAGACGCCGGCCGCGCGCACCCGCACGCGCACCTGGCCCGGACCGATCTCGGGCAGCCGCAGCTCGGCCACGGCGGGCCGCTCCCCGGATGAACGGACTACCACGCCATTGAAGTAAGTCGTCATCTCTGAATCGCTTTCACCTGACGGAACTCAGCAAGACCGTACTCGCCCAACTCGCGCCCGATGCCCGACTGCTTGTATCCGCCGAACGGGGCGACCGGGTTGAAGGCGCCGCCGTTGATGTCGACCGCGCCCGTGCGCATCCGCCGGGCCACCGCGAGCGCCCGCTCGTCCGACCCCCACACGCCGCCGGCCAGGCCGTACCGCGAGTTGTTGGCGATCGCCACGGCCTCGTCGTCGTCGGCGAACGGGATGATCGACAGCACCGGGCCGAAGATCTCCTCCTGGGCCAGCTCGCTGCCCGGGTCGACGTCGGCGAAGACGGTGGGCGCCACGAAGTGTCCTGTGCCGGGCACCGGCGCGTCGAGGCCGCCGGCGACCAGGCGGGCGGTGGCGCGCTCGACGAAGCCGTGGACTCGCTGACGCTGCGCGCCGGAGACCAGCGGACCCAGCCGGGTGGCCTCGTCGAACGGGTCGCCCACGGGGTAGCCGGCGGCGGTCTTGGCGGCCAGCGAGACGGCCTCGTCGTAGAGCGAGCGGTGCACCAGCATCCGGGTCCACGCCGTGCAGGTCTGCCCCGAGTTGAGGAACGCGTTGCCGACCCCGACCTTCACGGCCTTGACCAGGTCGGCGTCCTCGAGGATCACGTTGGCCGACTTGCCGCCGAGCTCGAGCGCGACCCGGGCGATGCGGTCGGCGGCGGCGTGCGAGATCGCCCGGCCGGTCGCCGTGGACCCGGTGAAGGACACCATGTCGACCCCCGGATGCCCGGCGATGGCCGCGCCGACCACCGGGCCGGTGCCGGTGACCATGTTCAGCACCCCGGCCGGCACGCCGGCCTCGGCAGCCGCGTCCATCAGGAGGTACGCCACCAGCGGCGTCAGCTCGCTCGGCTTGAGCACCACCGTGCAGCCGGCGGCCAGCGCCGCCGCCACCTTGGCCACCACCTGGTGCAGCGGGTAGTTCCAGGGGGTGATCGCGCCGACAACGCCCACCGGTTCATGCTCGATCAGGGAATTTCCGATTTGTTCCGGCGGCACCGGCCGGGCGGCCAAGTCGGCGTACCCGCGAAGGACCGTGAGCGGAAGTCCGGCCTGCACCCGCTGGGCCACCTTGAGCGGGGTGCCCAGCTCGAGGCCGACCGTGCGCGCGATGTCGCCGGCCCGGGCAGCCAGCGCGGTGTGCAGCCGATCCAGGACCGCGCCGCGCTCGGCCGGCGGCAGCGCGGACCACTCCTCGAAGGCGTCGCGGGCCGCCGCCACCGCGCGATCGACGTCCGCGGCCGTGCCCGCCGGCACGTGCGCGATGACCTCCTCGGTCGCCGGGTTCTCCACCGGGATCGTCTCGGTCGAGGCGGGCGGCACCCACTCCCCGCCGAGGAAAAGATGCGGACGGTCCAGGGAAGTCATCGTCGGCTCCCAATCTCTTGACGGGCCATCAGGCCACTGATCATCAGGTCGAGGCCCAGCTCGAAGGCGCCTTCGTCCACGGCCTCGTGATGCGCCGCGAGCAGCGGCGCGCGGTGCAGATGGGGGTACTGGTCGTAGAGGGCCGGGTCGATGTCGAAGCCCAGCGCGAACGAGCCGAGCGCCGAGCCGGTCACCAGGTACCGCATCAGCGCGCCGATGTGGGTGGCGCGCGCGGGCGGCCAGCCGGCGTCGACCAGCGCCCCGAACACCGACTCGGCCATGGCCAGACCGGCCGGGCGGCGGCCGGGCCCCTGCGCGAGGACCGGCACGATGTTCGGGTGCTCGGCCAGCACCGCGTGGTACGCCTTCGCCCAGGCGCGCAACGCCTCGTGCCATTCGAGGCGACCGAACACCGACAGGTCGACCTGCTCCACCACCGCGTCGGCCACGGCGTCGACGATCTCGGCCTTGGTGGCGAAGTGGTTGTAGAGCGACGGCCCCTGCACACCCAGCTCGGTGGCGAGCCGGCGCACCGACAGCGCGTCCAGCCCTTCGGCATCGACCAGCGCCGAAGCCGCCGCGACGATCCGCTCGCGGGTCAGCAACGCCTGCCTCGGTCGCGCCATCTCAGCGAACTCCCATCGAATGCCGAACAACTTGCACTGGACATGCTAAAACTTACGCCGCTAGTTTAAGCGACATGGACTTCTCGCTCACCGACGAGGAACGTGCGATTCGCGACACCGCTCGTCAGTTCATCACCAAAGAGGTCATGCCGCTGGAGCAGGAGGCGCTGCTGCGCGAGCGCCGCCACCAGCCCGGCCTGGAGCTCAGCGAGCTGCGCGAGCTTCAGCAGAAGGCGAAGAAGTTCGGCTTCTGGGGCCTGTCGACGCCCGAGGAGTACGGCGGGATGAACCTGCCGGCCGTCCTCCAGTCGCTGATCTGGACCGAGCTGGGCCGCACCTTCGTGCAGTTCAAGTTCGGCGGCGAGGCCGACAACATCCTCTACTACGCCAATGACGCGCAGAAGGAGGAGTTCCTGCGGCCCACGATCGAGGGCGACCGGATCTCCTGCTTCGCGATCACCGAGCCGGGCGCGGGCTCGGACGCGGCCAACATCAAGCTACGGGCCGTCCGCGACGGCGACGACTGGGTTCTCAACGGCGAGAAGACGTTCATCACCAACGGCAACGACGCCGACTTCGCGATCGTGGTGGCGGTGACCGACCCGTCCAAGAAGGCCAGCAACGGCGGCGCCACGGCCTTCCTGGTGGACCGCTCGATGGGCTGGCGGTCCGAGTTCATCCAGACCATGGGCGAGGGCGGTCCCGCTTCGTTGATCTTCGAAGACGTACGGGTGCCGCACCGCAACATCCTCGGCGAGATCGGCCAGGGCTTCGAGCTCGGCATGAAGTGGATCGGCAAGGGCCGCTACCTCATCCCGTCGCACGCGCTGGGCATCGCCGAGCGGGCGCTGGGCATGGCCATCGAGTACGCGAACACCCGCGAGACCTTCGGCGCCAAGATCGGCACCAACCAGGCCATCCAGTGGATGATCGCCGATTCCGAGGTCGAGCTGGAGGCGGCCCGCTGGCTGATCCTGCGCGCCGCCTGGACGGTGGACCAGGGCGGGGATCCACGGCATGCCTCGTCGATGGCGAAGCTGTACGGGGCCGGCATGGTCAACCGGGTCGTGGACCGGGTGATGCAGATCCACGGCGGCATGGGATACACCCGCGAGCTCCCGATCGAGCGGTGGTACCGCCAGGTCCGCCTGATGCGGATCTACGAGGGCACCGACGAGATGCAGCGACTGATCATCTCCCGCGATCTCCTCCGGGGATACACCAAGATCGGAGGACACCTTTCATGACGCAACTGTCGCTGGCCACCGTCCTGGCCGAAGCGGCCCGGAAGTATCCCGACAAGCTCGCCGTGATCGATTCCGCGACGACCGAGCGCATCACCTACCGCGACCTGTGGCAGCAGACCCTCGCGTACGCGGCGGGCCTGCGCGAGCTCGGCATCGGGCCGGGCGACACGGTCGCGATCCAGATCCCCAACCTCGCCGACTTCCCCCGGGTCTACTACGCCGTCCTGTCGGTCGGCGCCACGATCGTCCCGATGCACCTGCTGCTCACCCCGTCCGAGAACGCGTACGTGCTCTCCGACAGCGGGGCCAAGCTGCTGGTGGCGCACTCCAGTCAGCTGGCGAACGCGACCGAGGCCGCCAAGATCGCCGGGATCTCCGTCGTCTCGGTCGGCCCGGCGGTGCCCGGCGTGCCGCGGCTGGAGGACGCCGCCGCAGCGGTGCCGCCGCTGCGGACCTACGTCTCGCGGGAGGCCGAGGACACGGCGGTGGTCTTCTACACCAGCGGCACCACCGGCAAGCCCAAGGGCGCGCTGCTCACCCACCTCAACCTCGTGATGAACACGATGGTCAACGTCTTCGACATCCACGACCTGCACGAGGACGACATCGTGCTGGGCTGCCTGCCGCTGTTCCACACGTTCGGCCAGACCGTGGGGATGAACGGCACGTTCCGGCTGGGCGGGACGATCGTGCTGCTGGCCCGGTTCACCGGGGAGGCCGCGATCGACCTGATGGTCAAGGAGAACGTGACCATCTTCCACGGCGTGCCGACCATGTACATCGGGCTGCTCGAGGCCGCGGCCAAGGCCGATCGGCTCCCCGCGCTGCGACTGTGTGTGTCGGGCGGCGCCTCACTGCCCGTGGCGGTGCTGGAGAAGTTCAACGAGACCTTCCACGCCACCGTCTTCGAGGGGTACGGCCTCTCCGAGACCTCGCCGACGGCCACCACCAACCAGCCGGCGTTCGGGGTCAAGCCCGGCACCGTGGGACACCCGATCTGGGGCGTCGAGGTCGAGATCGCCCGGCCCGAGATCGACGAGCGGATCGAGTTCATGGCGACCGGGGAGCTCGGCGAGATCGTGATCCGCGGGCACAACGTGTTCTCGGCGTACCTGAACAACCCGGAGGCGACCGCCCAGGCCGTCGTCGACGGCTGGTTCCGCACCGGCGACCTCGGCACCAAGGACGAGGACGGGTTCATCACGATCGTCGACCGCAAGAAGGACCTGGTGATCCGGGGCGGCTTCAACGTCTACCCGCGCGAGGTCGAGGAGGCGCTGGCCCGGCACCCGGCCGTGCAGCAGGTCGCGGTGATCGGCGTGCCCGATCCGGTGCACGGCGAGGAGATCTGCGCCGTGGTGGTGGCCGAGCCGGGCGGGATCACCGCCGAGGAGCTCATCGAGTGGTCGCGGGAGAAGCTCGGCCGGCACAAGTACCCGCGTCAGATCCGCTTCGCCGAGTCGTTGCCGCTCGGGCCCAGCATGAAGGTGCTCAAGCGGGAGCTACGCAAGACCTACGGTCAGTAGCGGCGGCAGGGCGGCGACGATCGGCTTGTCCGCGGGCAGCCAATGGACCGAGTCCAGCTCGTTCGCGGACAACCAGCGCATGGCGGTGTGCTCGAGGGCCCTCGGCTCGTCGCCGTCCAGCAGTCGCACCGCGAAGACCCGCAGCACCGCGCGGCCGTGCGCCAGCGGCACGTCGGGGCCGATCCGGGCGCCGACCTCGACGCGTACGCCCAGCTCCTCGACACACTCGCGGGCCAGGGCCTGCTCGTCGGTCTCGCCCGGCTCCACCTTGCCGCCGGGAAACTCCCACCGGCCGGCCACCTCGGGCGGCGCCGAGCGCTCGCAGGCCAGCACACGACCCTCGGTGATAATTGCGGCCGCAACGATCACTTTGCGTGACTTGACGGCGCTGGCGTGCTGTTCCCCCGGCATGAGGTCAAAGGATCCCACAAAAGTTCACCATTCAGGTTGCCCGAGGCGTCCCGATCGTCACGCAAACACGTATATGTGGGCGTGGACATGGTTGACGTGGAAGGCAAGACTGTGGGGCACCGACCATGACGACACGGCGACAGTTTGGCCACAAGCCGGCAACGACGCCTAGGGGGTGCGGCGATGCGGGCCAGAAGACGTCGGGCACACGGCTCCGACTATCTGAGCGACGCACTTGCTCTGCTGAGCGGATGGACGCGGGATGGCGTCCAGCTCAAGCGTGAGTTGGCATGCGACGAAAGTCAGCATGCCGCATTGACGGAACGGATCAAGGTGGCGGCCGACACACTGCACATTCGCCCCAGCATCCGGCGACACGACGGTCACACCCAGATCTGCCTGGGCGCCCGCGACGGCGACGCCATCACCGACGGCGAGGTGACGCTCGCCGCTCGTATCGAGGACTTCTACCGCACGGTGGTCGGCACGACCTCGCCCACGCCATAGAGGCGGCTCGTTAGGCTGCGCCCATGACTGACGTCATCTACGACAACAAGGGCCAGCTCCAGCAGATCGAGAGCGGCCTGCTCGACGGCGAACAGATCATCGCCGTCTACGACGCCATCGGGGCCGGCACCGGCTTCATCGGGCTGACCAACCGGCGCATCATCATCCAGGACAAGTCCTTCGTGGGTAAGCGCGTGGCGATCACGAGCATCCCGTACTCGAAGGTCAGCAGCGTGAGCGTGGTCAGCAACAAGAGCTGGGCCGGCGAGTTCTTCTCGTCCGGCACGATCGTCATCACCGTCGGCACGCATCAGCACGAGGTCGAGTTCCGCGGCGTGGAAAAGACCCAGCACGTGCACAACGTGATCCTGCACTACGCCGCGTAATCAAGGACCCGGGCAGGCAGCGGCGTCTCCACGACCGAGCCGTCCGCTGCCCGCTTGAGCTCGTATCCCCGCGGGCCGTCCCGGTCGGCCACCACCTCGGCCAGCTCGACACCGCGGTAGACCAGGCCGGCCCCGTCGTCGGTGGCATAGCCGTCGCCGAGCGCGCCGGCCGCGATCAGCTCGTGCATCTTGGGCCGGCGTTGCGGCTCGCCGTCGTAATGCACGCCGTTGCTGTACGGCAGCCAGCCCAGGCCGTCGGTGAAGCCGCGCAGCTCGGGCCCGCCAGACCGCGCAGAGGTTGGCCACGCTGCCGCCCTCGACCCAGATGATGTCCTGGCTCACCGGCGCTGGTGGCGAGGATCGTGGGGGCGTCGGCGGTCACCGGATCATCATGGCGCACGCGTCCGCCGCGTCGAGGACCGCAGTCTTCCCGGGCTGGGGTCGTCGTACACGATCGGGTCGGCTCCGGCGAGGGTCAGCAGGCCAAACCCTCGAGATAGCTCAGGTCGCCGGCCGCGAGGGCGAGGTCGGGCATCGGGACCGACGCGTCCTCCTCGCGGCCCTTGCCGGGGCAGATCGCGTTGCGGCCCAGCGGCACGCAGAAGTTGAGGGCCTCGCCGCAGTTCTTGCGGCCGGCGCCGCGGTGTGTGCCGAGCGCGACCACGCGGTGCCGCGGCTGGCGGGTCACCACCGCGTCGATCAAGGTCCGGCCGGTCGGTCGGCCGTCGGTGAGGGTGACCAGGTAGCGCAGCGTCTCGACGCCCTTGACGCCGGGCGACTCGACCTTCGTGGCGCCGCGCGGCAGCGTGGGGTCGCGCACGAGCTTCGTCTCGTAGGGGATCTCGCGGGTCTCGACCTCGGTACGGGTCGTGCGCACCGGTTCGGCGGAAGCCGGCGGCGGCGCGGCCGGCGCGACCACCGCGGGACGGGAGGCCGCGGGAGCGGCCGCCGCTGTGGTTCGGGGCGGTCGGGCCGCCGTACGATCTGATCGTTTTGTTAAATGACGCTGAGCGCGAGGTTTTTCCGCAGCCGGCGTTGCAGCTCCCGGCTCTTCGCTGGTTCCCGGCGCCGGCGCCGCCTGCCCCACCTCGGTCACGATCCGCGGCCCCGCGCCGCCGCCACCGGTGAGGGTCGCGATGCCGACGACCCCGCTCGCGATCACTGCGAGAACGGCGCCGGCGCCGGCTGCCATCCGGACCCCGAACGGCAGCCTGGCCCACCAAGACTTTCGTGGCATTTCGAGCAGTTGCTGCCAAGAGTCACTAGTTGTCTGGTTTTGCACCAGAGCATTGTGCCGGTCGACGCCCGGAATGCCAACCCCGGGGCCCTTTGTCCGCTTCGGCGGCCGTTAGCCGGCCGCGCCCTCGCGGATCGGCGCGAGCGCCTTGCTCCACGCCACGACCTGGTCGAGCACCGCGGTCAGCGCCTGCTCGTGCTGCTCCTTGGGAAGGAAGATGCGGTAGTTCTCGAAATCCTGCGCCAGCGACAGATGCACCGATGCACGGACGTCGGCCAGCATGAGCTCGCCGGCGATCAGCCGCAGGTGCTCGACCGCGCGGGCGCCGCCGACCGAGCCGTAACCGACGAACCCGGCCGCCTTGTTGTTCCACTCGGCGAAGAGGAAGTCGATCGCGTTCTTGAGCGCGCCCGAGGTCGAGTGGTTGTACTCCGGGGTGACGAAGATGAAGCCGTCGAGCGAGCCGATCTTCTTGGCCCACTCCAGCGTGTGCGGCTTGGTGTACTGCCCCATCGACGGCGGGATCGCCTCGTCGAGGTGGGGCAGGTTGTAGTCGAGCAGGTCGACCAGCTCGAACTCGGCGTCGGTGCGCTTGCTCGCGACGTCCAGCACCCACTTGGCGACGGCTTCGCCGTTGCGCCCCGGGCGGGTGCTGCCGAGGATGATGCCGATCTTCGTCATTGGTGCTCCCATGTTGTGCTTGCGGGTCACGTAATTGATACGTCAAACAAGTACCTGGGCGCAAACGACGTAGGATCGATGTCATGACCGCCACACCCCCGGTTCCGCCGCTGAGCGCGGAAGAGGAAGCGGTCATGCGTGCCCTCGGGCGCCTCATGCTGGTGCTCCCCCGCTCGCTCAACCACGACCTCGAGCGCGGCCAGCGGATGGCGCTCAGCGAGTACAGCGTGCTGCGCCATCTCTCCGAGTCGGAGGGCGGGCTGATGCGGATGAGCGAGCTCGCCCAGGCCTGCGACATGTCACTGAGCGGGATGACCCGGCTGGCGGCCAAGCTCGAGGCGAGCGGTTACGTCAAGCGCATCAAGTGCGAGGACGACGCCCGCGGGTGGAACGCGGTGCTCACTCCCCAGGGGCTGGCTCGCCTCCAGGAGGCCTGGCCGACGCATCTGGTCAGCGTCCGCCGCCGGATCTTCGATCACCTCGGCGATCTCGATCTGCCGTCGCTGGCCAAAGCCCTGGACGCCATCGCCGGCGACGTCTGATTCGCGTTCTACCCGGCCGGCCTCAGTTCGCGGCTTGACGTATTCCGTTATGGGTATACGATTGGCCCATGGCACGAGCGGCAACGACGGCAGACGCGTTCAACGCGGTGGCCGAGCCCCGGCGGCGGCAGATTCTCGACCTGCTGGCCCAGGGCGAGCGTCCCGTCAACGATCTGGTCGCCCTGCTCGGCCTGGCCCAGCCGCAGGTCTCCAAACACCTGCGGGTGCTGCGCGAGGTCGACCTGGTGCGCGTCCGCGACGAGGGGCGGCAACGGCTCTACCGGCTGAACGCCGAGCCGCTGCGCCCGATCCACGACTGGTTGCGCAAGTACGAGCAGGTCTGGAACGAACGTTTCGACCTGATGGACACCATCCTGGCGGAGCTCAACGAGGAGGATTCTCATGGCGACGACTAGCGGCACCGCGAAGGTGACCCTTCCGGCCGACACCCAGATCCTGATCACCCGCGAGTTCGGCGCGCCGCGCGCGAACGTGTGGCGGGCCTACACCGAGCCCCAGTTCATCAAGCGCTGGTGGGCCGGCCAGAAGGGCACGGTGACCAGCGTCGAAGTGGACCTGGTGGTCGGCGGGCGCTGGCGCTACGTGATGGAGGCCAACGGCGGCTTCGAGGTCGCCTTCCACGGCGAGTTCCGCGAGGTCGCCGCCCCGGAGCGCCTGGTCAACACCGAGGCCTTCGAGGGGATCCCCGACCCGGACGACAACGCCGGGCTGGTCACGGTGACGCTGACCGAGAAGGACGGGCGTACGTATCTGGAGGCGCTCTGCGAGTACAAGGACAAGGCGACCCGGGACGCGGTCATCGAGTCCGGCATGGAGTCGGGGATGCAGGAGTCGTATGACGCGCTCGAGCAGGTCGCGATCTCGCTGTCCTGATCACCCTCGCGGCGGCCGGCCGCCCGTGCCCGGGCCACCGGGGATGGGCGGCTGCCGCCGGGTGAGACCGCTCAGATGACCGGGTCGCCTTCGCCGAGGGCGACGGTGGGCAGGTGGCCGTCGAAGTCGACGGCGGAGTAGAGGGCCAGTTTCTCCAGCCGGTGGTAGCTGTCGATCACGCGGATCGTGCCGCTCTTGGACCGCATGACGATCGACTGGGTGTGCGCGCCGCCGGAGCGGTAGCGGACGCCCTTCAGCAGGTCGCCCGAGGTCACGCCGGTGGCGACGAAGAAGCAGTTGTCGCCGGTCACCAGGTCGTCCGTGGTCAGCACGCGGTCAAGGTCGTGGCCGCCCGCCTCCGCCTTCTCGCGCTCGGCGTCGTCCCGCGGCCACAGCTTGGCCTGGATCATGCCGCCCAGGCACTTCAGCGCACACGCCGCGGTGATGCCCTCGGGCGTGCCGCCGATGCCCATCAGCACGTCCACGTCGGACTCGATGCGGGCGGCCGAGATGGCGCCGGCGATGTCGCCGTCCGAGATGAACTTGATGGTGGCGCCGGCCTGGCGCACCTCTTCCACCAGGGTGGTGTGGCGCGGCCGGTCGAGGATGCAGACCGTCACGTCGGAGACGCTGGAGCGCTTGGCCTTGGCGATGCGGCGCAGATTTTCGGCGGTGGGCGCGTTGATGTCGACAACGTCGGCGCAGTCGGGGCCGACCGCGATCTTCTCCATGTAGAAGACGGCGCTGGGGTCGAACATCGCGCCCCGCTCGGCGACCGCGAGAACGCTCACCGACCCGGGCATGCCCTTGCTCATCAGCGTGGTGCCGTCGATCGGGTCGACGGCCACGTCCACCTCGGGCCCGGTGCCGTCGCCCACCTGCTCGCCGTTGAAGAGCATGGGCGCTTCGTCCTTCTCGCCCTCGCCGATGACCACGGTGCCGCGCATCTGGATCGAGTTGATGAGCTTGCGCATGGCGTCCACGGCCGCGCCGTCGCCACCGTTCTTGTCGCCTCGGCCCACCCAGCGGCCCGCGGCCATGGCTGCGGCCTCGGTCACGCGGACCAGGTCAAGGGCGATGTTGCGGTCGAGATCCTGCGGAACCCGGGCCGGCATGGTGCGCCTCCTCGCGACGTTGCGGGGCTTGGTAGTCCCACGATCCTCACATGGGCGGACGCGCAAAGTCCCGCTTCAGCGACATGGTTAACAATGGGTGAGTGGAACCAGCGCCGCGCACCCAGCCCGCGTCCGACCAGCCGCCGTCGACGGCCGCCGGCGATGACGCGGCCCGCCCCGCCAGCGATGACGCGACCCACCCGGTCGGCGGTGATGACGGGGCCCGCCCGGTCGGCGGCGATGACGCGGCTCGCCCGGTCGCCGGCGATGACGCGGCCGTGTCCGAGGGGAACCCGCGTCTCGGCCGCGGGGGTGAGCGCTCGCCGCGCGACATGGTGATGTCGCTGGCGGTGCTGCTCGTGCCGATCGCGCTGCTGCTGATCTTCTACCGGGTGGTGCTGAGCGGGGACGCGCCGATCACGGTCGACCCGGCGCCGACCATCCAGGAGGCGCAGCACGCGGCGGCGTTCACCGTGGTCGTGCCGCAGGGGCTCGGCGACGACTGGCACACCTCCAGCGCCACCTTCAAGCGGCAGAGCGACGGCGCGACGCTGCGGCTCGGCTACGTCGACCCCGACAAGGACCCGGTGCAGCTGGTGGAGAGCAGCGTGCCCACGGCCACACTGCTGCCCGGCGAGCTGGGCGAGAACGCCAAGGCGCTGGGCAATTTCCGCAGCCCCGCCGGGGTGTGGCGGGTGTACGACGGCCGGCCGGGCGAGAAGGCGCTGGTGCTGGCCGACCAGAGCCGCACGATCGTGGTGGTCGGCAAGACCGACATGAAGAACCTGGAAACTCTCGCGACTTCGCTGCGATGAGCGCCGACCGTTAGCCGGCCGACTCGGCGCGAGCAGCCCAGCGGGCGCCGCCGACGCTAACCGGCCGACTCGGCGCGAGCGGCCCGGGCGGCGTCGATGCGCTCGCGGGCGCCGTCGAGCCAGCGCTGGCACACGTCGGCCAGTTTCTCGCCGCGCTCCCACAGGGCGAGCGACTCCTCCAGCGAGCTGCCGCCCTGCTCGAGCCGCTCCACCACGGCGGCCAGCTCGGTGCGGGCCTGCTCGTAGGACAGGGTTTCGTCGGTCATTCGCTCTCCTTGATGGCCGCGTGGAGCTCACCCTCGGCGAGCCGCACCCGTACGATGTCGTCGATTTTGACCTCGGTGGCCGCGCGGACCACGTGGCCGTCGTCGCGCTGCACGATCGCGTACCCCCGCTGCAGGGTCGCCGCCGGCGACAGCGCGCGCAGCCGGGCCAAGGTGTGCCGCAGGTCGTCGTCGGCCCGGCGCAGCCGGTGCTCGAGGCTGCGCGCCGCCCGCTCGCGCAGCGCGGTCACGTCGGTCGCGCGCTGATCGACCAGCAGCTCGGGGCGGGCCAGCGACGGCCGGGACCGCCACTGCTCGATGCGGTGCTCCTCGCGCTCGATCAGCATGAGCAGCGACCGCTCGATGCGGCGGCGGGCGACGTCGATGAGCTGCCGCTCCTCGGCCAGGTCGGGGACGATGCGCTTGGCCGCGTCGGTCGGCGTCGAGGCGCGCAGGTCGGCCACGTAGTCGAGCAGGGGCGTGTCGGTCTCGTGGCCGATCGCGCTGACCACCGGGGTGCGGGCGGCGAAGACCGCGCGGCAGAGCGCCTCGTCGGAGAAGGGCAGCAGGTCTTCCACGCTGCCGCCGCCGCGGGCGATCACGATGACGTCGACGGACTCGTCGCCGTCGAGCACCTTGAGCGCCTCGATGATCTGCGGCACCGCGGTCGGGCCCTGGACCGGCACGTTGTAGACCTTGATGTCGACGGCGGGCCAGCGACGACGCGTGTTCATCAGCACGTCACGCTCGGCGGCGCTGGCCCGGCCGGTGATCAGGCCGATCCGCCGCGGGAGGAACGGCAGGCGGCGCTTGCGCTCGCGGGCGAACAGGCCCTCGGCGGCGAGCAGCTTTTTGAGCCGCTCGAGCCGGGCGAGCAGCTCGCCGAGGCCGACCTGGCGGATCTCGTCGGCGCGCAGGCTGAGCGTGCCGCGGGCCGGATAGAACTCCGGCTTGGCATGCAAGGTGACCCGAGCGCCCTCGGCGAGCTCGGGGGCGCCGGCGTCGAGCACGTCGCGGTGCGCGGTCACGGTGAGGCTGAGATCGGCCGACGGGTCGCGCAGGGTGAGGAACACCACCGCGGAGCCGGGGCGGCGGCTGATCTGGGCGACCTGGCCGTCGACCCAGACCCAGCCGAGCTTGGCGATCCAGGCGCCGACCTTTTGGCTGACGACCCGCACCGGCCACGGCTCGTCGGCGGTGCTCTTGGGCGTCGCGTTCTGGTCGGGCTCGCTCACCGGGCCAGACTACGGAAGGCCTCCGACACTTTCGTCGTCCGCTACCTCGGCCCGCTGTTCGGCATGCGCGGTGTGCCCGGCCGGGTGATCCGGCGCCGGCTCGGCGCGCGGCGCCACGAGGGCGATCACGACCAGCGGCAACAGGCCGGCACAGGCCCAGAAGACCAGGTCGGCGACGGCGCGCCAGGGGTCGAGGTGGCCGCCGGCCAGGAAGGCGAACGGGAAGCCGTGCGGATGGTCGTAGCCGGCGAGACGGCAGCACACCACGGCCGAGGCCCGCGGCAGCGCGGAGATCACCAGGCCGAGCACGGCCACCGCGGCGCCGGCCAGGTAGGCGATCGGCCGCGGGCGCCGGAACATCGGCCGGAAACCGAGCATGGCCAGCCCGGCGACCAGCAGCACCGCGTGGAAGATCACGTAGTGGGTGTCCGCGAAGCCCATCAGCAGGCCGAGCGCGCCGAGCGCGGCGATGCACCACGCGACCAGCAGCCGCAGCATGATCAGGACCGATGCCAGCGGGCCTTGATCGTCCGTCCCGGCATCGCCCATGCGCCGAGTATCTCCGCAGAACCGGCCCTTTCGGGCCGAATCCGGCGGGTTGTCACGCTCGGCGGCGACGCGCCAGCACGCCGATCACCACGATCAACATTCCCGCGTACGCCCACAGCAGCAGGTTCGCCGCGAGCGAGACGAGATCGACCGTCCAGTTGGCCGACCCGGCGAGGCGCTCGGCGGAGGTCGGGTCGGGGCCCACCGCGGCGCGCTGTGCCCAGGTGATCGGGAAGCCGCGGTCCAGCACATACGCGTACGCGCAGCAGGTGCGCTCGGTCGAGGCGGTCAGGCCGGCGGCCGTGCCGGCGATCGCCGTCATCGTCATCACGATCGTGGTGACCAGCCGCGGCAGCCGGATCCGGTGCGGCATCAGCAGCACCAGGCCGGCCGCCGCGAGCACCAGCCCGACCGCGAGGTCGAGCAGCGCGGTCGGCCCGTGCACCGTGAACAGGATCCAGGTCAGCCCCGCGACCAGGGAGAACGCGCCCAACAGCCCGCGGGTCAAGCGGCCGGCCCGAACCCAACGGCCGGGTGGCCCATCGATCCTCGTCTCGTCCGTGGTGTCCGTCACCGGACGAGTATCGCTCAGGTTGTGGCGCTGCTCGCAGCCGAGCAGGCCGCTGGGGACGGCACGTACCATGGCCGGGTGACCGAACCTCGTAAGCGTGTGTTGCTGGCCAAGCCGCGCGGCTACTGCGCCGGCGTCGACCGGGCGGTGCAGACCGTCGAGGAGGCGCTGAAGCTGTATGGAGCCCCGGTCTACGTGCGCAAGCAGATCGTGCACAACAAGCACGTGGTGAGCACGCTCGAGGCGCGCGGCGCCGTCTTCGTGGAGGAGAACGAGGAGGTTCCCGAGGGGGCCACGGTCGTCTTCTCCGCGCACGGGGTCGCGCCCGAGGTGCACGAGCAGGCCCGCGCCCGCAACCTCAAGGCGATCGACGCGACCTGCCCGCTGGTCACCAAGGTGCACCACGAGGCCAAGCGGTTCGCCGCCGACGACTACGACATCCTGCTCATCGGCCACGAGGGCCACGAGGAGGTCATCGGCACCTCCGGCGAGGCCCCGGCGCACATCCAGCTGGTCGACGGCCCCGACGCGGTCGACCAGGTCGTCGTGCGCGACCCGGCCAAGGTCGTCTGGCTGTCGCAGACCACGCTCTCGGTCGACGAGACGATGGAGACGGTGGCCCGGCTCAAGACCCGGCTGCCGCTGCTGCAGTCACCGCCGAGTGACGACATCTGCTACGCCACGCAGAACAGGCAGCACGTGGTCAAGGAGATCGCAGCCGAGTGCGACGTGGTGATCGTCGTCGGCTCCAAGAACTCGTCGAACTCGGTGCGCCTGGTCGAGGTGGCGGTCGACGCCGGCGCGCGCGCCGGTTACCTGGTCGACTACGCCGCCGAGATCCAGGACGCATGGCTCGCCGACGCCACCACGGTCGGCGTCTCGTCCGGCGCGAGCGTGCCCGACGACCTGGTCATGGACGTGCTGGCGCACCTGGCGTCGCGGGGCTTCGGCGAGGTCACCGAATTCACGACGGCCGAGGAACGGCTGACGTTCTCCCTGCCGCAGGAGCTGCGCCGCGACATGAAGAGAGCTGAGTTGAGCTAGAAGGCTCAGCTGAGCTCGGGGGCCTGAGGCTGGCGCGGGGCGACCTCGACCTGGGGCGGGGTGGGCAGCTCCTCGCGCGCGACGCCCATCTCGGCCAGCTTGCGGGCGCTCACCAGCACGCGTGACTCCAGCGAGCCGACGGCCTTGTTGTAGGCCGTGACCGCGCCGCCCAGCGCGGTGCCGACCTTGCCGACGTGGTCGCCGAGGGTAGCCAGCCGGGCGTAGAGCTCGCGAGCCAGGCTGTGCACCTCGGCCGCGTTGCGGGCCAGCTCCTCCTGCCGCCACGAATACGCCACCGTGCGCAGCAGCGCGACCAGCGTGGCCGGGGTGGCCAGCACGACGTTGCGCCGGAAGGCGTGCTCCATCAGCGTCGGGTCGTGCCGCAGCGCGGCGTCGAGGAACGGGTCGGCCGGCACGAACAGCACCACGAAGTCGGGGGACGGCTCGAAGGCCGTCCAATACTCCTTGGCGGACAGCGCGTCGACGTGCGCCCGCAGGTGGCGGGCGTGCTGGTCGAGGCAGGCGTCGCGGGTGCGCTCGTCGCGCGCCTCGGCGGCGGCCAGATAGCCCTCCAGCGGCGCCTTGGCGTCCACCACCACGCTGCGGCCGCCGTGCAGGCGCACCACCAGGTCGGGACGGACCCAGCCCTGCCCATCGACGGCCGCGGTGACCTGCTCGGCGAAGTCGCAATGCTCCAGCAGGCCGGCCGCCTCGACCACCCGGCGCAGCTGGTGCTCACCCCAGCGGCCCCGCACCTGCGGCGCGCGCAACGCGGCCACCAGTTGCTTGGTCTCGGTGCGCAGCTCGCCGGAGACCGCGCCCATCTGCCGGACCTGCTCGCGCAGCTCCGCATACGCGTCCACCCGCTCGCGCTCGAGCTCGGCGACGCGCACCTCGTACCGGCGGAGGGTGTCGTGCAGCGGGGCGACCGCGAGGGCCACCGCCTCCTGGGACTGGGCGGCCGACTCGTACGACAGCGCGCGCATCGACTGCTCCAGACGATCCTCACCGTCGCGATGGGCCTGGACCGTGGCCTCGAGCCGGGCGATGTCGGCCGCCGCGCGGGTGCGGGCGGCGAGCCAGCCGAGGGCGGCGCCCGCCGCGAGACAGAGCAGCACCACGGCCAGCGTCGAGACGGTCACAACCGGCACATTGCCAGATGGGTACGACAAGAACGGCGAGGGTACCGTTGAAACATGAGTGTGTTGCTGATCTTGGCCATCGTCATCGTCGTCCTGTTGGTGGTCATGCTCGCGCGCCGCAACGGCGCCGCCACCCAGCAGACACGACTCGAGGACGCGCGGGCCGACGCCCAGCGGTGGTATGAGCGCCTCGGCGGCCAGTTGATGAATCTGCACGGCGAGGACACCGCGACCCGGCAGGCCCTGGCCGACGCGGGCGAGCGGTACAACGCCGCCGGCGGGCAGCTCCAGCAGGCCAACACGATCAGGCAGTTCGAGCTGGCTCGCGAGTCCGCGCTCGAGGGCCTCAACTACGTGCGCGCGGCCCGAGTGGCGATGGGCATCGACCCCGGACCCGACCTGCCGCCGCTGGCCAGCGCCGCGGGCGCCGGGCGGATCACCCAGGAGCGCGAGGTCAACGTGCAGGGGCAGCACTACAAGGCGGGCCCGGCGGCCGGCCCCGACACGCCGTACTACTACCCGGGCGGCCGGGTGCAGGGCCGTCCGGTGCCCGCCGGCTGGTATTCGACGCCGGTGTGGAAGACGGCGCTCGGCGCCGGGGCCGGCGTGCTCGGCGGCATGCTGATCTTCGACGCGCTCTTCTCGCCGGGCTTCGGCGACATGGGCTACGGCGACGGCTTTCAGGACGCCGCCGGCGACTTCGGCGGCGACAACATGGGCGACTTCGGCGGCGGAGACTTCGGCGGCGGAGACTTCGGTGGTGGCGACTTCGGCGGCGACTTCGACTTCTGAGAAGGCGTCGCCCGTCCGCGGCCGGGTCGCCGTTCCCGGTAAGCGTCGGCCGCCTACGCCGCCGGCAGCCGGCGGGCCAGCTCGCGCCGCAGCGCGCGGGGGCCGGGCCACACCTCGGTGAGGTCGGCGGTGAAGGCGGTCCCGGTGGCCGTCTCGGTCAGGGCCGGCCCGCCCGGGCCCTCGCCCTGCACCGGGTGCACCCGGTCGAGGTCGAGCGGCGTGACCTCGAGGACCGCGCGGAGTCCCTGCCGGCGCACCTCCACGTGCGCGATGTCCGGCCAGGCCAGCAGGATCGGGTCGCTGTCCTGGGCGGCCACCTCGAGCCCGCCCGACGAGATCCGGATCCAGGTCTTCAGCGCGCCCCGCGTCGACCAGGCGTAGCCGCCGGCCGCCAGCGCGCTGATCGTGCCGGCCTCGAGGGCGGTCTGCCACCACGGGTTGCCGGTGCCGCCCGCCATCAGCGCGACGATCGGCGACACCGCGCCGAACGAGATCATCAGCAGCGCGAAGACGGCGATGAAGGTCCGCCACGGCGAGGACCGGAACAGCACGGCGTCGGCGGCGGGCGCCTCCACCTGCTCGGGCGCGATCGACATGTCCTCATGCTGCCCCGCTCCGCGGCACCGGGACCGGCATTTCGCCGGTCCCGAACCACGCGATGGCCACCCGCCGCCCGGGACGCGGGCGACGCGAGACACGGGCGACCCCGGCCGCGTCAGAAGGCGCAGGCGATGACCAGCTCGGGCGAGCGGTCGGGCAGGCGGTCGAGCTTGGCTATCCGGCCGGCCGCCTTGAGATCGCCCTCGATCAGGGCCAGCCGGTCGAGCACCGCCGCCGGGCCGAGCGCCTCGGCCAGCGGCACTTCGGCCTTCACCGACAGCTTGCGGTCGGACTTGGCCCGCCGGACCTGGCGCAGCGCCTCACCGGCCAGGTCGAGCAGGTCGGCCTCGCCCTCGCCGGCGACCCGGGTCAGCTCGTACCTCGTCGGCCAGGTCGAGCGGTGCACCGAGCCGTACCGCCACCACGACCAGACCTCCTCCGTGACGTACGGCAGGAACGGCGCGAACAGCCGCAGCAGCACCGACAGGCCGGCGGCGAGCGCCGCCCGCGCCGAGTCGGCGGCCGGGCCCTCGGCGTACGCCCGCTCCTTGACCAGCTCGATGTAGTCGTCGCAGAACGTCCAGAAGAACGCCTCGGTGACCTGCAGCGCGTCGGTGTGGTCGTACCGGTCGAACGCCTCCGTCGCCGCGGTGACCACGGTCGCGAGCCGGGCCAGCATCGCCCGATCGAGCGGCTCGGTCACCGGCTGCCGCAGCGCCTCGGCCGCGCCCAGCCCGAGCGCGAACTTCGACGCGTTGAGCAGCTTGGTCGCGAGCCGCCGGCCGACCTTGATCTGGGCCGTGTCGAAGGCCACGTCGGCGCCCGGCCGGCCATTCGCGGCCCAGTAGCGGACCGCGTCCGAGCCGCTCGCCTCGAGCAGGTCGATCGGGGTGATCACGTTGCCCTTGGACTTCGACATCTTCTTGCGGTCGGGGTCGAGGATCCAGCCGGACAGGATGGCGTTGCGCCACGGCAGCACGTCGCTTTCCAGCTCGGCGCGCAGCACCGTGGTGAACAGCCAGGTCCGGATGATCTCGTGAGCCTGGGGCCGGTGGTCCATCGGGAAGACCCGGCGGAAGAGGTCCTGGTCGTGGTGCCAGCCGGCGACGATCTGCGGGGTCAGCGACGACGTGGCCCACGTGTCCATGACGTCGGGGTCGCCGGTGAAGCCGCCCGGGACGCCGCGCTGGGACTCGTCGAAGCCCGGCGGACACTCCGAGGAAGGGTCAACCGGCAGTGATGATTCGTCCGGTATGAGAAGCTGGGCGTAGTCCGGTTCGCCAGCGTCGTCGAGCCGGTACCAAACCGGGATCGGCACGCCGAAGAAGCGCTGTCGGCTGATCAGCCAATCCCCGGTCAGCCCGTTCACCCAGTGCTCGTAGCGGTGCCGCATGTGCTCGGGGAACCAGTGCAGCTCCCGGCCGCGGGCCAGCATGCGCTCACGAAGATCGGCGTCGCGGCCGCCGTTGCGGATGAACCATTGCCGGCTCGTGACGATCTCGAGCGGCGAGTCGCCCTTCTCGTAGAACTTCACCGGATGGGTGATCGGCGTCGGCTCACCGATCAGGTCGCCCGCCTCGCGCAGCAGCCGGACCATCTCACGGCGGGCCGCGTTGACCGTCAGGCCGGCGAAGGGCTGGTAGGCCGCCGCCGGGACGCCCTCGGGCCGGTCGGGCCGGAAGCGGCCGTCGCGACCCAGCACGACCCGGGTCTCCAGCCGCAGGTCACGCCACCAGGTGACGTCGGTCAGGTCGCCGAACGTGCAGACCATCGCGATGCCGGTGCCCTTGTCGGGCGCCGCGAGCGGGTGCTCGTGGACCGGCACCTCGACGCCGAAGAACGGCGTGCGGACCGTCCGGCCGAGCAGGTGCTGATAGCGCTCGTCGCCCGGGTGGAAGACCAGCGCGACGCAGGCCGGCAGCAGCTCGGGCCGGGTCGTGTCGACCTCGACCGGGCCGTCCGGGCCGTGGAAGCGCAGCTTGTAATAGGCGCCGGGACGTTCCCGGTCCTCCAGCTCGGCCTGCGCGACCGCGGTGCGGAAGCCGACGTCCCACAGGGTCGGGGCCTCGGCCGTGTACGCCTCACCGCGCGCCACGTTGCGGAGAAACGCGCGCTGCGAGACCGCCCGGGCCCGGACGCCGATCGTCGTGTACGTCAATCCCCAGTCGACGGACAGCCCGAGCTTGCGCCACAACGCCTCGAACGCCTGCTCGTCCTCGGCGGTGACGCGCTCGCACAGCTCGACGAAGTTGCGCCGCGGGATCGAGACCGCGTCCTTGGCTGCCCGGCTCTTGCCGGCGCCTGGTGTCGCGGACGGCGCCGCCTCGCCCGCGGCCAGCGCCGACGGCTCCCAGGACGGGTCGTGCGGCAGGCTCGGGTCGCACCGGACGCCGTAGCGGTTCTGCACCCGGCGCTCGGTGGGCAGCCCGTTGTCGTCCCAGCCCATCGGGTAGAAGACGGTCTTGCCGCGCATGCGCTGGAACCGCGCGACCGTGTCGGTGTGGGTGTACGAGAAGACGTGCCCCATGTGCAGCTCGCCCGATACGGTCGGCGGAGGCGTGTCGATCGCGTATACATCCGCCCGCTCCTTGGAACGGTCGAACGTATACGTGCCCTCCTCCTGCCAGCGACGCGCCCACTTGTCCTCGAGCCCGTCCAGCGACGGCCGCTCGGGGAGACCGGCGCGCGCGGTCATACCCGTATCAGTCATGCGCAGAATGCTACGGCGCGACCGGTCGCCGGTCTCCCGATAAAGACGGCCCCGCTCAGACGGCGACCCGGCCACCGTCCACCGGAAGCACCGCGCCGTGGATGAAGCTCGCGCCGCCATCAGTGGGGGTGGCCCGGCATCACGCGGCCTCGTGGTCGAGCAGGAGCCGCTTGACGGTCAGGCCCCAGCGGTAGCCACCGAGCGAGCCGTCGAGCCGCAGCACCCGATGGCACGGGGTGAACAGGGCCACCGGGTTGCGCGCGCAGGCGGCCGCGGCCCCGCGCACCGCCGCCGGGCGGCCGGCCATGACGGCGAACTGGCTGTAGGTCACCGGGCTGCCCGGCTTGATGTCGCGCATGACCTGCCAGGCGTGCGCGATGAACTCGCCGCCGGTGCGCTGCTCGACCGCGACCGCGTCGAGCGCGGTCAGGTCACCCTCGAAATAGGAGCGCACGTGGCCGGTGACCGGGCCGATGTCGTCGTCGGGCACCGCCTGGCCGGACAGCGCGGGGTGGATCAGCGGGAGAAGCTCGTCGAGCCGCTCGGTGAAGCCGGCGGCACGCACGCCACCCGTCTCACCCACCACGATCGTCAGCGGGCCGGCCGGGGTGGGCATGGTCTGATATTTCAACATCTCGTCCTCCAGGGGTTGGCACACAGCCTGACCCGGCGCGGCCGCCCGCGGGCAACTTTTTCCGGGCCTGTGGATAACTCGGCCGAGGGATAGCGGGCCGGTGGACAACCGGCGATCAGGACGCACGCCACAGGCGGATCAGCGCGTACGAACGCCAGGGCCGCCACCGCTCGGCGTGCTTCTCGAGGGCCTTCGGCGTCGACGGCAGGCCCAGGGCCGCCGCGCCGCGCCGCACGGCCAGGTCGGTCTCGAGGAACACGTCCGGGTCGCCGATCGCGCGCATCGCCACATATCCGGCGGTCCACGCGCCGATGCCGGGCAGCTCCATCAGCTTGGCCACCGACTCCTCCCGGTCGGCGCCGGGCTCGAGGTCGATCTTTCCGTCCGCGACCGCCTCGGCGAGGCGCCGGATCGTGTCGCGCCGGGCGGCCGGCATGCCGAACGCGGAATCGGGCAGTTCGGCGACCACGCGCGCGGCCGGGAAACCGACGAGGCCGACGCCGCCACCCGAGCCCGGAGCAGCATCGATCCGCGGAGTGTCGGCGAAGCCGCCGGCCGCGCGGATCATGCGGGTCAGCGTGGTGCGAGCTCCGGCCACACTGACCTGCTGCCCGACGACGGCGCGAACGGCCATCTCGAACCCGTCGACCGCGCGCGGTACCCGTACACCCGGCTCGGTTTTGATCGACGCGCTCAGCGCGACGTCGGCACCCAGGGTGAGATCGACGGCGTCGGGGTCGGCATCGAGATCGAAGAGCCGGCGGCACCGGGCCACGGCCGGCGCGAGATCACGCACGTCGCTCAACCGCAGCGTCGCCGAGACCCAGCGGTCGGCCGGGGTGAGCGCCACGGTCGCGCTTCCGTGCGGCAAGATCAAACCTCGGCGGTACGTGTCACCCGACCGTTCCTCCACGCCCGGCAGCGCCCGCAACTCGAGGAAATCCAGCAGCGCCGGAATGTGCAACGGCGACCGGTACGGCAGTCGCAGCGAGATCGTGCCCGGCTCGGCCGCCGTCACCCGGCGACGCTCGCGAAGCTGGCTCGGCGCCTGCGCGTAGACCTCCTGGATCGTGTCGTTGAACTGCCGCACGCTGCCGAAACCCGAAGCGAACGCGATCTCGGCCAGGCCCAGGTCGGTCGTCTCGATGAGGATGCGCGCGGTCTGCGCGCGCTGCGCCCGGGCCAGAGCGAGCGGCCCGGCGCCCAGTTCTGCCGTCAGCAGACGATTCAGATGACGCTCGGTGTAGCCCAGACGGCTCGCCAGGCCGGGCACGCCCTCCCGGTCGACCACGCCGTCGCCGATCAGCCGCATGGCCCGCCCGACCAGGTCGGCCCGCACGTCCCACTCCGGGGAGCCCGGCACGGCGTCCGGCAGGCAGCGCTTGCAGGCGCGGAAGCCGGCGCGCTGAGCGGCGGCCGCGGACGGGAAGAACGTGACGTTCTCCCGCTTCGGCGTAATGGCCGGGCAGGACGGGCGGCAGTAGATGCCGGTGCTGGTCACCGCGGTGAAGAACCAGCCGTCGAACCGCTGGTCCCGGCTGTCCACGGCCCGGTAGCACCGTTCGAAGTCCAGTTCCATGCCCTTGAGTTTGCTCTGCTTACCGCGGCGAGCGCTGGCGGGATTCGGACATGACCGTCGGCCCGGGTGTTGTTCTCGGCGGCTGCGTAGACTGGACGCCCGTGAGCCTCACCATCGGAATCGTCGGCCTGCCGAACGTCGGCAAGAGCACCCTGTTCAACGCCCTGACCAAGAACGACGTGCTCGCCGCGAACTACCCGTTCGCGACGATCGAGCCGAACGTCGGGGTCGTCGGGCTGCCCGACGAGCGCCTGGAGAAGCTCGCCGAGCTGTTCGGCAGCGAAAAGATCATCCCGGCGCCGGTGAGCTTCGTCGACATCGCCGGCCTGGTGCGCGGCGCGTCCAAGGGCCAGGGCCGCGGCAACGCGTTCCTCGCGAACATCCGCGACGCCTCGGCGATCTGCCAGGTCGTGCGCGCGTTCTCGGACCCGAACGTGCTGCACGTCGACGGCAAGATCTCCCCCGCCGACGACATCGAGACGATCAACACCGAGCTCATCCTGGCCGACCTGCAGACCGTCGAGAAGGCCCTGCCCCGCCTGCAGAAGGAGGCGAAGCTCAAGAAGGACCGCGCGCCGGTGGTGGCCGCCGCCGAGGCCGCGTACAAGGTTCTCGACGAGGGCGCGACGCTCTACTCGGGCGGCGCCGGCATCGAGCTCCCGCTGCTGGCCGAGCTGCACCTGCTGACGATCAAGCCGTTCCTGTACGTCTTCAACGTGGACGAGGCCGAGCTGGGCAACGCGGCGTTCCTCGACGAGCTGCGCGCCCTGGTCGCGCCGGCCGAGGCCGTCTTCATGGACGCGAAGATCGAGTCGGAGCTGATCGATCTGCCGCCGGACGAGGCGATGGAGCTGCTCGAGTCGACGGGCCAGACCGAGCCCGGCCTCAACCAGCTGATCCGCGTCGGCTTCGACACCCTGGGCCTGCAGACCTACCTGACGGCCGGCCCGAAGGAGGCCCGCGCCTGGGTGATCCCGCGCGGCGCCACCGCGCCCGAGGCCGCCGGCGTCATCCACAGCGACTTCCAGCGCGGCTTCATCAAGGCCGAGATCGTCAGCTACGACGACCTGATGGCCGCGGGCTCGATGGCGGCCGCGAAGGCGGCCGGCAAGGTCCGCATGGAGGGCAAGGACTACCTCATGAGGGACGGCGACGTCGTCGAGTTCCGCTTCAATGTGTAGTTCGGTGATCCGGTGATGATCCGAGACGCCGAGGACGGCGACTGGCCCGCGATCTACCCGTTCTTCCGGGAGATCGTGGTGCAGGGCCGCACATACGCGTTCCCCGAGAATCTGTCCCTGGAACAGGCTCGCGAGTGGTGGATGGAGTCCCCTCCGGGTCGCACCGTCGTCGCGGTGGATGGATCGACCGTTCTCGGAAGCGCGAAGATGGGTCCGAACCGGCCCGGCCGGGGCGCACATGTGGCAACGGCCAGTTTCATGGTTGACCCACGGCATTCCGGCCGCGGCGTCGGTCGCGCTCTCGGCGAGCACGTCGTCGGCTGGGCGCGCGCCGCCGGCTACCGAAGCATCCAGTTCAACGCGGTCGTCGAGTCGAACGAGGTCGCGGTCCGGCTGTGGCGTTCGTTGGGTTTCGAGGTGCTCGCCACCGTCCCGGAGGCGTTCGACCACCCCGAGCACGGCCTGGTGGGGCTGCACGTGATGTTCTTGAATCTGAGCGCTCCCGATCAACCGTCACGTTGATCGGCGACGGAATCCAGTCGAGTCGAACTCTGCGGCGATCGCGTCCGGCTTGTGGCAGTTTGAGCTCCTGCCCTCGCCCTGTGCTGTCGGCTCAGCCCCGGCGGCCTGGCACCAGACCGTCGAGATCGAGCTTGATCGGGAACGGCCTCGAGGCGCGCAGCTCGTGGCGATGGATTGCGGTCGGCACGTAGGACCGAGTAGGCGCGTCAAGCTCGTAGGTGTGGACCACTGGTGATCCGTCCTCGTCCTCGACGCGCCAGTAGTTCGCGATGCCGGCTTCCGCGTACTTGCGCAGCTTGACCGTCTCATCGCGGTGCGCCGACTCCGGGGAGACCACCTCGACGACGAGCAGAGTCTCCTCAGGGGTGTAGCAGGTGCGGTGCGGATCGTAGGGCGCCGTGGTGACCAGCAGATCGGGCTCAGGACGATTCCATTTGTCGAGCCGGATCGTGATCTCCCGGTCGACCTCGATGCCCGGCGGCGCCTGATCCGTCAGGGAATTCACCAGCGCGGTAATCATCCGGGCGTGCCAAACCCGCTGCGGAGAAATCATGAAGACGAGCGCTCCATCGATCAACTCGGTATGGCGTGGCGCTTCGGCGAGCCTGTCGAGGTCGTCGGCATACCAGCCCTCGGGCCGAGGCGGCCGCATCCACTCGGGCACCGCAGTCATCGTGCCACCGTAGCATTCGGTAATCACCGCCTGGCTGGTTCAATAGATCACCGTGGAATGGGTGTTCGACGGAGAGATCTTCGAGTGGCGCGGGCCGGCCCCGTACCACTTCGTGGCCATGTCCGAAGCCGACAGCGCCGAGCTCAAGGAAGAGGCGCGGTCGCTGATCTACTGGGGCCAAGTGCCGGTGCAGGTGGTCATCGGCGGCACGGAGTTCCGGACCGCGCTGTTTCCCCGCGACGGACGCTATCTGGTTCCGCTGAAGGACGCGGTCCGCAAGGCCGAGGACATCGGCGACGGTGACGTCGTGACGGTGGTCCTGCGGCCCGCTCGGCAGCCTAGGTGATAGTCAGTATTACTGACGATCGGTTACGCTGACAGATATGCGGATCGGATGGAAAGCGTCGCAACAGCACTTCACGATCGATGAGTACCGGCGGCTCTGGCGGCTGGTGGACGAGGCCGGCTTCGACTCCTGCTGGGTGTTCGACCACCTCAAGCCGATGGGACGGGACCGCAGCGGCGACATCTTCGAGGCCTGGACGATCCTCGCGGCGATGGCCGAGACGACCACCCGGGTGCGGCTCGGCACGCTGGTCACCGGCAACCTCTATCGGCACCCGGCGCTGCTGGCCAAGATGGCGGCGACCGTCGACCACGTCAGCGGCGGGCGGCTCGACGTGGGGCTGGGCGCGGGCGGCGACCCGGGCGTCGACCCGGCGATCGGACTGCCCGAGGCGTCGCCGGGGGAACGGGTGCAGCGCCTGGATGAGGCGGCCCGGATCCTGCGGATGCTCTGGACCCGGCCGGAGACGACGTTCTCGGGCGAGCACTTCCGGCTCGACGGCGTGCCGTCGGAGCCGAAGCCGGTGCAGGCGCGGCTGCCGCTCTGGCTGGCCAGCAACGGCGAGCGCCGCGGCATGCGGGTGGTGGCCGAACACGCCGACGGCTGGCTGACGGCGACCTTCGAGACCGCGCCGGGCGACCTGAGCCGGCTGATGGCGGTGCTGGACGGCCACTGCGAGGCGGTCGGGCGCGATCCGGGGTCGCTGCGGCGCGGCGTCCAGTTCCCGGTCCCGGAGACCGGCGATGAGATACTCCACGCCGTCGAGGCGTTCGCGGCGGCCGGATTCACCGACCTCGTTCTGATGCCTCGCGGCGGCGGGCTGGGGCGCGTCGCGGACGTCGGAGAGCTGCTGCCCAGGATGAGGGAAGTGGGATGCGGGACCGCCTCGGCTACTTGCTGAAACACGCCCAGCTGGCGCTCACCGAGCGCACCACGGCCGCGCTGGGCCCGCTCGGGATCAACGGGCGCGAACTGGCCGTGCTGACCGTGCTGGGCGACGGGCCGGCGCTCGCGCAGCAGCAGGCCGCCGGGCGGCTGAACGTGGACCGCACGACGATGGTCGACCTGGTCGACGCGCTGGAGCGGAAGGGCCTGGTCGAGCGGCGGTCCGACCCGGCCGACCGGCGGCGCAACCTGGTGCATCTCACCGCGGACGGGCAGCGCGTCCTGGCCGAGGGCGAGCGCCTCTACCAGGAGGCCGAGCGCGCGCTGGGATTCACCGACGCCGAGCTGGCCGAGTTGAAGGCCCTCCTGCGGCGGGTCTCCTACGGTGAACCCAGCGTCGGCGTGTAGAGCGCGGGCTCGGCCTTGGCCCGCTTGCGCCGGAACAGGATCGCCGCGATCACCCCGCCGAGCAGGCCCAGCAGGTGACCCTGCCAGGAGATCGGCTGGTCGGTGGGGAGGATGTTGTAGAGCTGGTACCAGTACAGCAGGCCGATGAAGGCGGCGACGGCGAGGTTCCACCAGCTGCGCTCGACCAGGCCGCGGGTCAGCAGCAGGCCGAGATAGCCGAAGATGACGCCGCTGGCCCCGACCACCACGCTGTTGGGGTCGCCGACGAACCAGACGCCCACGCCGCTGACCAGCATGATCACGAGCGTCGACCAGATGAAGCGCTTGAGGCCGCCGGCGAGCGCGAACGTGCCGACGAGGATCAGCGGCACGGCGTTGCCGTACAGATGATCCCAGCCGGCGTGCAGGAACGGGCTGAACAGCACCCCGTCCAGCCCGGCCAGGTGGTGCGGGATGATCCCGCCGGCCACGTCGAGCTGGCCCGACCCGATCCCCTTGTCGATCACCTCGATCAGGAACAGGATCGGGATCACGGCGCACATGGTCACGAAGGCCCGGCCCAGCGAGGCATAGAACGCCTCGGTGCCGAACCGGGTGGCATCTGACTGAGGGTCCGCCCCGCCGTAACTCATGGTTCCCATGGTTCCAGGCGACGGCAAACGCTGCCACGTCAGCCGAGCTTCTTGGCCGCCTGGCGAATCTCGTCGCGAAAAGCGGAGATCTGGGTGTAGACGCCCGGGTAACCGTCCCGCGCGCAGCCGAGTCCCCAGCTGACGATGCCCACCTGCACCCACTCGCCGGCGGCGCCGTGCCCGATCATCGGCCCGCCGGAGTCGCCCTGGCAGGTGTCGACGCCGCGCTTGCCGGCGCAGATGGACTCCTTGGCGACGAGCTTGACGCCGGCCTTCTGATACTCGGCCGCGCATTTCGCGTCGGGCACGGTGGGGACGGTCGCGTAGTGCAGGCGCCGCTCCTGCTTCATCGAGTTCTCGCCGGTCTGTCCCCAGCCCAGCACGACGAACTTCCCGCGGTCGTTCGCCCCCTCGGCGAGCGGCAGCGTGGGCAGGGCGAACGCGTGGTCGAGCCGGATGACGGCCCAGTCGTCGCCGCGGGTCTCGTCGCGGAAACCGACCGCGCGGATCACCGATACCGAGTGGGCGGTGAGCGCCTTCGCCGATTTCAGGTCCACCGCCCCGGCCGTCACCTCGATGCTTTTCGTGTCCCCCGTGCCGTCGACGCAGTGGCCGGCGGTGAGCACCACGCGGGGCCCGATCAGCGTGCCGCCGCAGCCCATCGACAGCCGCACCATCCACGGGAACTTCCCGGGCGGCGCGACGTCGCCGCCCACGACCGTCACCCCGGCGCGCGCCGGAGGCGCCGCCATCACGCTCACCACGATGCCGATGAGGATGAGCGCGACTTTTCGGACCATGAACATATTTGATCACAAGAAAACGGGCCGCGCGGTGATGCCGCGCGGCCCGTTTTGTCCACTTAGGGGATTCTCAGTACCAGCCCGTGCTCTGCGAATGCGACCAGGCGCCGCAGGGCGTGTCGTACCGGCCCTCGATATAACCGAGACCCCACTTGATCTGGGTGGCGGGGTTGGTCTTCCAGTCATCGGCGACCGAGGCCATCTTGCTGCCCGGCAGGGCTTGGGGAATCCCGTACGCGCCGGAGCTGGAATTGGAAGCGCGGTAGTTCCAGCCGCTCTCCTTCTTCCACAGCTTGTCCAGGCACGGGAACTGGTCGATGTCGAAGCCGGCCTCGAGCATCAGGGCGCACCCGGTCTTGCGGCTGCCCGAGTACTCGTTGCAGGAGGAGGGGACGGGCCCGGTGTACTCGACCGGCCCGCCGGACTCCTCGGCCTTCTTCTTGGCCGCGGCTTCGGCGGCCGCCTTCTCCTCGGCCTTCTTGGCCGCGATGGCTTTGGTCTCGAGCTCGTGCGCCTTGCCGGCCGCCGCCTTCGCCTCGGCGGCCGCCTTGGCGGCGGCGTCGCCCTCGGCCTGGCGCTGGTAGGCGCGGGCCGCGGCGTGCTGGCCGGCTCGCTGCTTGAGCAGCTGCATGTCGTCGACATCCACCTGGACGACGTTCGACGCTTCGGAACTCTGCTGTGGTGCCTGGACCACACGGTCCTTGCCGAGGTACACGCCGCCGATCAGGCCCGCCACCAGCAGGCCGACCGACGCGGAACGTACTCCGACCCGGCTCCAAGGCCGACTCACGAAGTATCCCTTCGTCGGGGGCAGGGACGCGGCATGCCCGGCCACCGGGAAGGTGGCGGCCCATGCCGCGAGCACCGCGACCACTCGGGCCGACACCCCGATCAGCTTCGATCGGGGTGGTGGCCCGACGTCGATCTCCGACGAAGAGGACCACGCGATGGCGCTCGCCGAACACCATTGCGCAACGTGAAGTGGATGTGAAATGCCGACGCACTCTTGTGAGGTTGCCCACACGAAATTTAGGCGTAAACCAGTTGAAAGTTCCCCAGCCCGGGGGTCACCTCAGAGAGGGATGTCCTCCAGCAGATCGGTCACCACCTCGGCGATCGGCGACCGCTCGGAACGCGTCAAGGTCACGTGCGCGAAGATCGGATGTCCCTTGAGCGCCTCGATCACGGCCGTGACGCCGTCGTGCCGGCCCACCCGCAGGTTGTCCCGCTGGGCGACGTCGTGGGTGAGCACCACCCGTGACCCCTGCCCGATACGGGAGAGCACGGTGAGCAGCACGTTGCGCTCCAGCGACTGGGCCTCGTCGACGATGACGAACGCGTCGTGCAGGCTGCGGCCGCGGATGTGGGTCAGCGGCAGCACCTCGAGCATGCCGCGGGCCATGACCTCCTCCATGACATTCGCATGCACCACCGCGCCGAGCGTGTCGAACACCGCCTGCGCCCAGGGCGACATCTTCTCGTTCTCGGTGCCGGGCAGATATCCCAGCTCCTGGCCGCCGACGGCGTACAGCGGGCGGAAGACGATCACCTTCTTGTGGCGGTTGCGCTCCATGGTCGCCTCGAGGCCGGCGCACAGCGCCAGCGCCGACTTCCCGGTGCCGGCCCGGCCGCCCAGCGAGACGATGCCGATCGACTCGTCGAGCAGGAGGTCGAGCGCGACCCGCTGCTCGGCCGAGCGGCCACGGAGCCCGAACGCCTCCCGGTCGCCGCGGACGAGGCGGACCGTCTTGTCGGGGTTGACCCGGCCGAGCGCCGAGCCGCGCGGCGAGTGGATCACCAGGCCGGTGTGGCAGGGCAGGTGCTCGGCCTCCTCGAGCTCGAGCTCCTCGCCGGCGTAGAGCGCGTTGACGTCCTCCTCGGCCAGCTTGAGGTCGGCCATGCCGGTCCAGGTCGGGTCGCTGGCCTGGCCGTGGAGGTATTCGTCGGCGGTGAGGCCCACCGAGGCCGCCTTGACCCGCAGCGGCATGTCCTTGCTGACCAGCGTGACGTCTCGGCCTTCGGCGGCGAGGCCCAGCGCCACGGAGAGGATGCGGGTGTCGTTCGAGTCGTTGCGGAAACCGTGCGGGAGCACACTCTGATCGGCGTGGTTGAGCTCCACCCGCAGGGTGCCGCCCTCGTCGTTGCAGAGCACCGGTTGATCGAGCCGGCCGAACTTGATCCGCAGCTCGTCCAGATTGCGCAGCGCCTGCCGCGCGAACCAGCCCAGCTCGGGGTGGTGACGCTTGCCCTCCAACTCCGTGATGACCACGAGCGGGATGACCAGCTCGTGATCGGTGAACCGGCGGATGGCCGCCGGGTCGGACAGCAGGACCGAGGTGTCCAGAACAAAAACCCGGCCCATCGGGGCCGGTTCGGCGTCGGCGTGGCGGTCGCGGGAGGGGCGACGGGACGCGGCGCGAGTGCTGGAAGGGGTGCCCTCGGCGTCAGATCGGCGTGGTGTCACAGGCCTGCTCCAGCGGGCGTGCAACCCGTCGACGCCCGCGGTCCGCACCTCCGGCGGCCGGCTTACAGCACGGGGTCGGATTGCGGGGCCCCGTGGCGCACTTGTCGCAGGTCCGGGCCGTCCGGCTGACTCGGGATGACCCCGCGTCATGTCTAGAACGCTAGCGGTCAACAAGCCACCGCGCCAGCACGCAAAACCGGGGTCAAGGCGATTTCTCCGGCCGCCAATCGGACTTCCGGCAGGTAATCTGACGTCGTGGCAGAGACTCAGCGTCCGATCCATCCGCCGAGCATCGCCGACGCGTGGGCCGTCACGGCCGAGCGCGCGGCCGAGACCACCTTCTTCTTCGACTTCGACGGCGTCCTGTCCCCGGTGACCGACGACCCCGACGCGTCCCAGCCGGTCGATGCCGTGCCCGGGGTGCTGGAGAGCCTGGCGGCCGCCGTCCGCCGGGTGGCGATCGTCTCGGCGCGCCCGGTGAGCTTCCTCCGGTCGAGATTCGCGTCACTCGAGCGCGTGGACCTCTACGGCCTCTACGGGCTCGAGGTGTGGCACGACGGCGAGGTGGTGACCGAGCCGGCCGCCCTGCCGTGGATCCCGGCGATGTCCGACCTGGCCGAGCGGGCCCGGAAGGAGCTGCCGGCGCAGATCCTGGTGGAGTTCAAGCGGCTGTCGGTGGCCCTGCACTACCGCACGGCGCCGCAACTGGCCGGCGAGGTCGAGCGCTGGGGGCACGAGCAGGCCGAGCGCCACGGTCTCAAGATCCAGGGCGGCCGCATGGTGATCGAGCTGAAGCCGCCGGTCGACCAGGACAAGGGCATGGTCATCACCGAGGCCGTCCGCAACGCGCGCTGCGGGTGGTATTTCGGGGACGACATGTCCGACATCAAGGCATTCGACGCGCTGCGGGCCCGCGAGGCGGTCGACCCCGACTTCTTCGGCGTGGCGGTCGCGGTCGCCAACCCCGAGACCGGCGCCGAGGTGTCCATCGCCGCCGACCTGACCTTGGAGTCGCCCGACGCGGTGGCGGCCTTCCTCGCCGAGGGGCTGAAGACCTTCTAGGCGCCGAAGCGTCGCTGCCGGTTGGCGTACGAGCGCAGCGCCCGCAGGAAGTCGATGCGCCGGAAGTCGGGCCAGTTGGCGTCGTGGAAGTAGAACTCCGACTGGGCCGACTGCCACAGCAGGAAGCCGGAGAGCCGCTGCTCGCCGCTGGTCCGGATGATCAGATCGGGGTCGGGCTGGCCGCGGGTGTAGAGGTGCTCGGCGATGTGCTCGACGTCCAGGATCTCGGCCAGCTCCTCGAGCGTGCCGCCGGCCGCCGCATGCTGCTGCATGAGCGAGCGCACCGCGTCGGCGATCTCGCGCCGGCCGCCGTACCCGACCGCCATGTTGACCTCGACGCCGACCGTGCGGTCGCGGGTCTTTTCCTGCGCGGCCTTCAGGGTCGCGGCGGTGGGGGCGGGCAGCACGTCGAGCGCGCCGACCATGCGCAGGCGCCACGGGTTGCCGTCCTCGGCCAGCTCGGTCGCGAGGTCCTCGATGATCCGCACGAGCGGGTCGAGCTCGGCCGCCGGCCGCCGCAGGTTGTCGGTGGCGAGCAGGTAGAGCGTCACGTGCTTGATGCCCGCCTGGTCGCACCAGGTGAGCAGCTCTTTGACCCGCGCGGCGCCGACCCGATGCCCGTCGTTGGGATCGACGAACCCCATTTCCTTGGCCCAGCGCCGGTTGCCGTCACACATGACGCCGACGTGCTGAGGAACGGGCTTGCCGACCAGCTTTCCAGCCAGCCGCCGCTCGTAGAACGAATAGACCAGGGACCGCACACTCATCGCCCCAAACCCTAGCCCTCAAGCAGAGCGGCGGCGTCGGCTGGGCGGTTCGCTTGCGCTGAGCGTCGGTCTTTCTTCCCTCAGATGTACGGGTAACGGCAGCTCTGCGCCGAACATGCCGTCCCCGCTGCTCGCCCACGCGAGCTGGCGCGCGGCAACCGCCGGCTGCCGCGCGCAGAGCTCCGTGCCGGGTCAGGCTGCTTCCGTCAGTCGGGCTCGGAGGGCGTCGAGCTCGGCCCACAGGACCGTCGGCAGCTTGTCGCCGAACTTGGTGAACCACTCGGTGACCTGGGGGATCTCGGCCAGCCACTCGTCGCGGTCGACCTTGAGCGCGGCCGCGAGATCCGCCTCCGAGATGTCCAGACCGGTGGTGTCCAGGGCGTCTGGGGTCGGCACGTGTCCGATGGCCGTCTCCACGGCCTCGCCGCGACCGTCGAGGCGCTCGGCGATCCACTTCAGGACGCGGCTGTTCTCGCCGAAGCCGGGCCACAGGAAGCGGCCGTCCTCGCCGCGGCGGAACCAGTTGACGTAGAAGACCTTCGGCAGCTTGGCGGCGTCGCCGGAGGCGCCCTTGGCCATGTCGATCCAGTGCTGGAAGTAGTCGCCGGCGTGGTAGCCGATGAACGGCAGCATCGCCATCGGGTCGCGGCGCACGACACCAACCTGGCCGACCGCCGCGGCAGTGGTCTCCGACGAGAGGGTGGCGCCGAGGTAGACGCCGTGCACCCAGTCACGCGCCTCGGTGACCAGCGGGATCGTCGTCTTGCGCCGGCCACCGAACAGGATCGCGTCGATCGGTACGCCGCGCGGGTCGTGATACTCCTCGGCCAGGATCGGGCACTGCTCGATCGGCGTACAGAATCGGCTGTTGGGGTGGCTCGAGGGCGCGTCGGAGGAAGGCGTCCAATCCTGGTTCTTCCAGTCCGTCAGGTGCGCCGGGGGCGAGCCCATGCCCTCCCACCAGATGTCGCCGTCGTCGGTGAGCGCGACGTTGGTGAAGATCGAGTTGCCCTGGGCCAGCGTGCGCATCGCGTTCGGATTGGTGTGGAAGTCGGTGCCGGGCGCGACGCCGAACAGGCCGAACTCGGGGTTGGTGGCCCACAGGCGGCCGTCCTCGCCGAACCGCATCCAGGCGATGTCGTCGCCGACGGTCTCGACCTTCCAGCCGGGCAGCGTCGGCTCGAGCATCGCGAGGTTGGTCTTGCCGCAGGCCGAGGGGAACGCGCCGGCGATGTAGCGGACTCGGCCCTCGGGCGAGGTCAGCTTCATGATCAGCATGTGCTCGGCGAGCCACCCCTCGTCGCGGGCGGCCACGCTGGCGATGCGCAGCGCGTAGCACTTCTTGCCGAGCAGCGAGTTGCCGCCGTACCCGGAGCCGAACGACCAGATCTCGCGGGTCTCGGGGAAGTGCGAGATGTATTTGGTCTCGTTGCACGGCCAGGGGACATCCTGCTGTCCCGGCTCGAGCGGCGCGCCGACCGAGTGCAGCGCCGGCACGAAATCGGCGCCGGAACTCTCCAGAGCGGAAAGCACCTCGGCGCCCATCCGGGTCATGATCCGCATGCTCGCCACCACGTACGGGCTGTCGGTGAGCTCCACGCCGAACATGGGTTGCGGCGCGTCGAGCGGGCCCATGCAGAACGGGACGACGTACATCGTCCGGCCGCGCATGCAGCCGCGGTACAGCTCGGTCATGGTCGCCTTCATCTCGGCCGGCGCCATCCAGTTGTTGGTCGGCCCGGCGTCGGCCTCGTCGACCGAGCAGATGAAGGTGCGTTCCTCGACGCGGGCGACGTCACCGGGGTCGGTGCGGGCCCAGAACGAGTTGGGTTTCTTGGCCGGGTCGAGGCGGACCAGGGCGCCGGAGTCGACCAGGGCATCGGTGATGCCGGTCCACTCGGACTCCGAGCCGTCGCACCAGACGATCCGGTCGGGCGTGGTCAGGGCTGCTACCTCGTCGACCCACGCCTGGAGGCGGGCGTGCGAGGTCGGGGGCTGCTGCATGCGATCTCCTTCGGTCGGCGCTGACCAATGACCTCGGGGAGGGAGGTCATGGGAGTCACCTGAGCCTAAGGCCGCACCACCGGAGGTTCATCGGGAAATCCTGTGGAAGACCGCACAATCCTCGGAAACCTTGCTTGCAGACGATCGATTCTTCGCCACTTAGCGCACGTGCGCGCAGCGTCGGCTGTTCCGCCCTCGACGCCCGGCCGTTCGGCGGACTTCCGCAAATCGGATTAAACACCTTAAACTGCGGATATCTGGTCTTCCCGTCTTTAGGGGGCAGGAATGACGATGCCGGTAGCAGAACCGGACTCGGACACCGATCTCTTGGCGGCGGTCCGGGCCGGCGACACCGCCGCCTACGGCACGCTCTACGAGCGCCATCGCACCGCGGCACGGCAACTGGCATACGGGCTCTCCCGCGATCCGGCGGACGCCGACGACCTGGTCGCCGAGACCTTCGCGAAGGTGTTCGCCTCGTTGCGCGCCGGGCGCGGGCCGCTGGTCGCCTTCCGCGCCTACCTGCACACGACCATGCGACACGTCTGCTACCACCGCGCCCGCCGCGACCGGCGGCTCGAGTTCACCGACGACCTCACCCGCTACGACGAAGGCGAGCCGTTCACCGACCCGGCGCTCGACCGGCTGGAGCGGGCGTATGCGGCGGCCGCCTTCCGGCAGCTGCCCGAGCGCTGGCGCGACGTGCTCTGGCAGACCGCCGTCGAGGGCAACACGCCGGCCGAGGTGGCCGGCATGTTCGGCATGACGCCGAACGCGGTGGCCGTGCTCGCCCACCGCGCCCGGGAGGGGCTGCGCAGCCTGTATCTCCAACAACACATCGCGGTCGCCGAACACCCGGAGTGCCGCTGGGCGGGCGACCGGCTCGGCGGGCACCTGCGCGGCCGCCTCGCGCCACGTGACGACGGCCGGATGCGGGCTCACCTAGGGTGGTGCGGCGAATGCCGGGGGCGGTTCGCCGAGATCCGGGAGGTCGACGGGCTGCGTCACCTTTCGTACCGGCAGCGTCACCGGGCCAACGGAACCGGTTAAGACTCGCCAACGAAAACTGCGGTCCGTGACAGCGGCCGGTACTCTCGGGGCGTGCCTGATACCTCGCCGACGCCACAGTCCCGCCTGCGAGCGAGGCTTCGGGCGCTGATTCGCGAGCTGGGCAAGTTCGGCACGGTCGGCACGATCTCGTTCGCGATCGATGTGGCGATCTTCAATGTCCTGCTCGGCGTGGGCTGGGAGACACTGTTCGCCAAGACCGTGTCCACGGTCATCGCGACCACGTTCGCGTTCGCCGGCAACCGGTTCTGGACCTGGCGTGATCGGGTCCACGACCACATGGCCCGGCAGTACACGTTGTTCTTCGTGCTGAACGCGATCGGCCTCGGCATCGGCCTGGCCTGCCTCGCGATCAGCCACTACGGCCTGGGCTCGGTCTGGCCGTCGTTCCAGTCGGCGCTCGCCGACAACATCTCGGGCCTGCTCATCGGGACGGGCCTGGGCACACTGTTCCGCTTCTGGTCGTACCGGCGATTCGTGTTCCGCGCCACCGCATCCCCAGTCAAGAGCGCCGTGGAGCAGCATCCCGAACCCCGCGCGACCAACGTGGCAGCGCCCTCGCCGGTGCGTGACACGGCGTGACAGATTCCTCTCCTCACCAAAGGTTGTCCCCCATGCCTTCAGCCAGCACGCTGACGGAACGCCTGCGCCGCCTGGCCCCCGAAGCCATCGCCTTCGGAGTCATCGGCGCCGGCAACACGCTGCTCTACATGGCGATCACGTGGGCAGCGCTGCCGATCGGCGCGGTCAAGGCGAGCGTCATCGCGACGCTCGTGACCACGACGCTGGCGTACTTCGCGAACCGTTACTGGACGTACCGGCATCACACGCGTACGGCGTTGCGCCGGGAGTACACGCTGTTCTTCGGCTTCAACCTGGTCGGCATGGTCATCCAGTCCGGCGCGGTGGCGACCGCCAAGTACGGCTTCGGCCTCACCGAGGAGCACGACGAGCTGCTCTTCATGGGCGTTACCCTGCTCGGCATCGTGTGCGCGACGATCTTCCGCTTCTGGGCGTACCGCACGTTCGTCTTCCTGAAGCCCCCGGTCGACGGCCACGAGGCCGAGCTGGCCGAGCTCGACCCGGTAGCCGGTTTCGCCGAACTGAGCGCCGAGGCTGAGGCTGAGCCAGCTGGCTCCGCTTCGCTCCGCGGGCGATCGCCTAGTAACCGGTGAGTTAGCGGTCGTTGGGCGCAGTTGGCTCGGATGTCCCTCGCCGGAAGAGCGATCGCCGCTGCGGGGGCAATCCGTGTCGCTCCTCTTCCAGGTCGTCGGCTTCTTCGTCTTCGTCGTCCGGTAGCAGCTCGATCAGCTCGTAGAGGGCGGTCTGCAGCTGGTGCGCGTGCGGGACGGCGGTCAGGACCGCGGCCTGGTCGCCGATCGAGTCGATGGTCAGGGTGCCGCTGCCGAAGAGGCGGTCGAGGACCGTCTGGGTCAGCAGGTGGTCGTTGATCCGGTTGAGCGGGAGGTCGCGGCGCTCGCGGGCGATCACGCCGTCCTGGAGCAGGACGCGCTCGTTGGTCACCACGTAGTGGGTGCAGCGCCAGACGACCAGCGGGGCGACGCCGTACCGGATGCCGTAGTAACCCATGATCAGCGCGACCACGCCGAAGCCCAGCAGGCCGCCGGTGTTCTGCGGCAGCATCACCCAGGCGAAAGCCGCGGTGACCAGCGCCAGCAACACGACCAGGGCCGGGCGGAGCGCCGTCTTCCAGTGCGGATGCAGGTGGAGGACGACCTCCTCCTCGTCGGTGAGAACCTCGTCCGGGAATGCCACGCCGTCAGCGTACGTGCAGCACGTCACCCGCCGAGACGCGATGCACGGTGGCGTCAGCCGTACGGATCACCACCAACTGGCCGTCGTTGTCCACGTCGGTCGCCTCGCCGGTGATCTCGCCGCCGCCGGGCAGCAGCGCCCGCACCCGCCGGCCGATGGTGGCGCACTCCCGGCGATACGCGGCGAGCAGGCCGGACAGCTCCGCGTCGCCGCCCGCCTCGCGCCACCCGCCGTACCACCCGGCGATGCCGCGCAGCAGGGCCCGCAGGATCGGATCGCGATCGGTGGCGGCCGCGCCGGCCAGCCGCAGCGAGGTCGCGGGCAGCCCGCCCGTCGCGGGAAGCCCGGCGCTCGGGGGCGGCCCACTCGTCGCGGGCAGTTCCTCGGCGCGGGTGGTCACGTTGAGTCCGATCCCGACGATCACGGCGTCGCCGGACACCTCGGCCAGGATGCCCGCGCATTTGCCGTCACCGACCAGCAGGTCGTTGGGCCACTTCAGGGCCGCTTCCACCTCGGCGACCCGGCGGACCGCCTCGACCAGGGCGACGCCGGCCAGCAGCGGCAACCAGCCGTAACCGCCGGTGGGCGCGGCGGGCCAGCCCCGCTCGGAGTCGGCGGCGCCGGGGCGGAGCAGGACGCTCAGGGTTAGCCCGGCGCGCGGCGGAGAGGTCCACCGCCGATCGCGGCGCCCACGGCCGGCGGTCTGCTGCTCGGCCACCACGACCAGGCCCTCGGGCTCGCCGCGCAGGGCGGCCGCGGCGGCGTCGGCATTGGTGGAGCCGGTCTCGGCACGGATGTCAATCTTGGTCCAGAGGCTGCGGGGAGTCACCAGGGCCCGCTCGAGGCCGCGCGACGAGAGCGGCGGCCGGTCCAGGTCCGTGTACGGCGAAGCGGGCATCCGACGAGCGTAGTCCGGGCTGATCCGCGAGGGGTCCGCCCGCGGCCGGAGGCCAGACCTCAGATGCCCCGGCGCGGCGTCAAGTCAGCGGCCCAGCGCGGCGTCAACTCAGCGGCCCAGCGCGGCGTCAAGTCAGCGGCCCGGGCCCGGCGTCGGATCGGCGGCGTGCCGGCTGACGTACACGGTGGTGTTGCGCTCGGCCGGCGGCTCCGGGCGGGGCCGCGGGCGCGGACGACGGCGCGCGACCGGCGGCGGCTGATCCGGTTGCTCGTCACGAGACGGCTTGTGGTCGCGAGACAGCTTGTCGCTGCCGGACAGCTTGTCGGCGCGAGACGGCTTGTCGGCACGGGACGGCTTGTCGTTGCGGGCCGCCCACGAGCGGGGCAACCGGATCCGCCCCGCCCGGTCGTCGTTCATCGGCCACGTCGGCACCACCTCGGTCGGCTCGGAGACCACCGGGACGAGGTCGAAGCCGGTGGCCGGCTCGTAGTCGGGGACGGCGGGGAGGCGCTCGACCGGGCGTGGCCAGCCGTAGCCCTTCGCCGACGGCTCGGGATCGCCGGCCAGGTCGACCGGGATGGGCGTCCAGTACTCGCCGGGACGGGGCTCGCCGGCCTGCTCGTGGTACTCCGGGCGGACCCAGCCCTCGACCCGGTCGCCGTAGCGGTCGGAAGGAAGGCCGGCCGGCGCGAGCTCCTCTTCCTCCTCGGCGTCGGCGCAGCTGTCGGCGTACGCGTCAAAAGCGTCCGCACCCACCGCCGGGACCGCATCGGCCTCCTCCTCGCCGGCGAAGCCGATCGAGGCCAGCCCACCGAGATCGTCCTCCTCGGCCCCCGGCGACATCGACGGGATCTCGTGCTCGCCGGATGCCATGGCCAGCGCGCGCCGCCGCCCGCGCCGCGCACGCCTCGACGGCTCGCCGAGCGCATCCGGCTGCCCCTCCGGGTGCTCGGCGACCGGGCCCGCGGGCAATGCCGGACGACTGCGCGGCGCCTCCAAAGACCGCCGGCCGGCCCGGCGTGCCCCGCGGCCGAACAGCATCGACCGGAAGCTGATCAATGTGGCGAGGCCACCGGCGATGAGGGCGAGCCCGGCCGCGGTCATCCAGTTCGTCACGCCTGAAGTAACGAATAGGGCATTGGGTGCGAAACGCACTCGTAGCGCCGCCCCGACGCCCCGGCATTACGATCACGAGCGAGGCTCTTCATCTACCCGAGGAACACCGTGACGACGCAGCAGGGACCGGTCGAGGCCGACATCCACACCACCGCCGGGAAGCTCGCCGACCTCGAGCGCCGCACCGAGGAAGCGGTCCACGCCGGCTCCGCCCGCGCGGTCGAGAAGCAGCACGCCCGCGGCAAGAAGACCGCCCGCGAACGCATCGAGCTGCTGCTCGACGAGGGCTCGTTCGTCGAACTGGACGAGCTCGCCCGGCACCGCAGCACCAACTTCGGCCTCGACAAGAACAGGCCCTACGGCGACGGCGTGGTCACCGGCTACGGCACCGTCGACGGCCGCCAGGTCTGCGTCTTCTCCCAGGACTTCACCGTCTTCGGCGGCTCCCTCGGCGAAGTCTTCGGCGAGAAGATCGTCAAGGTCCTCGATCTCGCCATGAAGACCGGCTGCCCGATCATCGGCATCAACGACTCCGGCGGCGCCCGCATCCAAGAGGGCGTCGTCGCCCTCGGCCTCTACGCCGACATCTTCTTCCGCAACGTGCGCGCCAGCGGCGTCATCCCGCAGATCTCCCTGATCATGGGCCCCTGCGCCGGCGGCGCCGTCTACTCCCCCGCGATCACCGACTTCACCGTCATGGTCGACCAGACCTCGCACATGTTCATCACCGGCCCCGACGTGATCAAGACGGTCACCGGCGAAGAGGTCGGCTTCGAGGAGCTCGGCGGCGCGCGCACCCACAACTCGCGGTCGGGCAACGCCCACTACCTGGCCTCCGATGAGGACGACGCCATCGACTACGTGCGGGCGCTGCTGTCCTACCTGCCGTCGAACAACCTGGACGAACCAGTTGCTTATGAGGATTTGTCCGACTTGTCGATGACGGCGGCGGACGAGGGGCTCAACACGCTGATCCCCGACTCGGCCAACCAGCCCTACGACATCAAGAAGGTCGTCGAGACCGTCGTCGACGACTTCCTCGAGGTCCAGCCGCTCTACGCCCAGAACATCGTGGTCGGCTTCGGCCGCATCGAGGGCCGCCCCGTCGGCGTGGTCGCCAACCAGCCCATGCACTTCGCCGGCACCCTCGACATCGCCGCCAGCGAAAAAGCCGCCCGCTTCGTGCGCACCTGCGACGCCTTCAACATTCCGGTGGTCACCTTCGTCGACGTCCCCGGATTCCTCCCCGGCACCTCGCAGGAGTGGGACGGCATCATCCGCCGAGGGGCAAAACTGATTTACGCGTACGCCGAAGCCACGGTCCCCAAGGTCACCGTCATCACCCGCAAGGCCTACGGCGGGGCGTACGACGTGATGGGCTCCAAGCACCTCGGCGCCGACCTCAACTTCGCCTGGCCCACCGCCCAGATCGCCGTCATGGGCGCCCAGGGCGCCGTCAACATCCTCTACCGCGGCGAGATCGACTCGCCCGAGCGCCGGGCCGAGCTCATTCAGGAGTACGAGGACACGCTCGCGAACCCGTACATCGCGGCCGAGCGCGGCTACGTCGACGCCGTGATCCAGCCGTCGGAGACCCGCGCGCAGATCACCCGGGGGCTGCGGATGCTGCGCACCAAGCGGGAGTCGCTGCCGCCCAAGAAGCACGGCAACATCCCGCTCTAAACCGGATGCCGCAGCAGCAGAACCCCGCCATAGACGAGCGCTGCCAGCGACGCGGCCCAGAACAGCGCAACGAAGAAGGCGCTGGACAGGCCCGATTTGTCGGACAGCGATCTGGTGTCCGGCTCGCTGCCCTCCTTCCATACGCTGAACAGCTCGGGAATCTGGCGGGTGCCGCCCATCAGCAAGAACCACACCCAGACGTACGCGAAAACCAGCTGCACCTGCTCAGTCGCGCGCATTGCTACCACCCAGATCAGGGCTCCGGTCAACGGCACCACGAAGAGGCCGAAGAGGTTGCGCACCATGACCAGAAGCATGGCCATGAGCAGGAGCGTCATCAGCAGAACGGAACGCGGCGAAATACCGTGCACCAGCATCCACGCACCGGCCAGCCCGAACAGCGACGGTCCGAGATAGCCCGCCAGACCCGACATGAGCGTCTCCAGCAGACTCAAATCCTTGATGTCTTTGGAATACGCCGTTTCGCCGGCACCGCCCCTATCTATCCTGATCCTCTTCACGAAGAGGCCGGTCAGCGACCCGAACATTGCGTGACCGCCCTCGTGGGCGATCGTGATGGCGTGGGTCGTGTACTTCCACAGCGGCACGGCGGCGACGAAGGCGACCACCCCGGTCGTCCAGGCCATCCCGACATCGCTCGCCATCTCCGGAACATATCGACGAAGGTGGCTCCGCTCTATCGCTCAACAGAGTGCTGTTGTGTCGTCAGGCGGACTGCGGCAGCCACTGGCCGGCCAACAGGAACGCGCCGATCACCAGGGCGGCCAGGTTCACGATCAGGAAGACGCCGACCCAGAACAGCGCCGGGACGTGCGTGATGTGGGCGAGCTGGTCGGCGTCCGACTCGGGCATCCGGCCGCGCCGCCGGAGGCTCTGCAGCTCGAAGACGGGACGCACACCCCCGAAAAGCAGGAACCAGACCCCGGCGTACGCGAAAATCGCCTGCACCTGGGGTGAGGCGAACCAGGAGACCGCGAAGACGACGGCGCCCGTGATGACCACCGAGACCACGCCGAACAGGTTGCGGATGTTGATCAGCATGAGCAGCAGCAGAACCACCGCCAGCCAGAGCAGCAGCGTGATCCGGTTGCCGCCGAGCAGCCAGGCGCCGAGCACGCCCACGAGCGACGGCGCGATATAGCCGCCGAGCAGCGTCAGCATCATGCCGGGGCCGGTCGGGCGGCCGGACGAGAGCGTCAGGCCGGACGTGTCGAACTCCAGGCGGATGCCGCGCAATCGGCGCCCGGTCAGCAGAGCCGCCAGCGCGTGACCACCCTCGTGCGCGATCGTCACCGCGTTGCGGGCCACTCGCCACACCGGGCGGAACGCCACCGCGAGCAGGCCGGCCAGGGCGGTGAGCAGCACGAGCAGGCCGGGCGGATCCGGCTGAGCGCCGAGCAGCTTGTCCCAGAGATCAGTCACACCGTCGATCGACACCCGGGCGACTGTAGCCGATCACGTTAGGCGCGTCGGCGGGCCACTACCTTCGCGGGCTGGGCCGGTGGCCGAAACAGCGACCGGGAGGCGACCACGCCGCCGCCGACCGCGAGCATGGCCACCACGATCAGAAGCATGGCGACCACGCCGGTGGCGGCGACCAGAATCGCGAGGTCAGCGACCGCGACCAGCATCCAGAGGGCGATTGTGGGCTTACTGCCGTGTCGTCGGCAGTTCATGGGACTGCACCTCCATCCGTGATACCGGATGAATTACCCATTCATTCGGCTTACGCACATCGGCGCGCCCCTCGGGCCCGTTATTTCGGCTGAAAGCCCTGGTAGAGCAGCTGCAAATCGCTCTGCGAAGCGGCCCAGTCCGCCGGGGTCGTGTACCAGGAGATGGAGTACGCGGCACTGCTGTCGACGCGGATGTTCCGCTTGACCGCGTGCTGGCGATTGCCGTCGTCCGTGGTGTACAGGAACTCCCAGTCGGCGACCGAGTCGTAGTCGCGGTACTTCACGCGCTCGATCTTGATGAGCGAGTAGTTGCGGTAGCCGCCGCGGCGGGCCGACTCCTGGTTCTTCCAGTCCTGGTAGGCGTCGGCCTGCGGCGAGTTGCTGCGGTCGACGATCAGCAGTCGGTTGTTCCAGCGGAACCGCACCTCGGTGCCGCCGCCACCGGCGGGCTTGGCGCCGTTCGGCAGCGGGATGGTGAAGCCGGGGCCGCGGCCGGTCGCGCCCGCGGTGTACATGCGCCAGCCGGCCGGCAGCGTGAAGGCGGCCGAGCTGGTCGGGGGCGCGCTCGACGGGTTCGTGGGCGCGGTCGTTGCCGGGTTGCCGGTGCCGTTGCCGTTGTTGGTGCCGGTGCCCGCGCCCGGCTGGGCGCCGGCGCTCGCGTTGCCGCCCGGCTGCGAGGCTCCGGCCTGCTGCTGGGTGGTGGGCGCGACGGTGGGCGCGGCGCCGGGCTGGTCGTCGCCGAAGGCCTGGGCGGTGAGCACGCCGATCAGGACCAGAACCAGCAGGAGTACGCCGGCGCCGACCGCGGCCTGGGGATAGGTCAGGCGGGTGCCGAAGACGGTGACCCCGCCGCGGCGGGCCGGGGCGATCTCCATGGGCCGCCAGGCGGGACGGGTGGAGCGGCCGATCGCCGGCGAGACGGGGTTCGGGTCGCCGGGGGTGTCGGGGCCTTCCGGGGCGGGCGCCGTTGCGGGCCCTATCGGGGTCGCCGCCTCGGCCTCGGGCTCGGCCTTCGTCTCGTCCTCGCCCTTGGTCTCGTCCTGGGGTTTGGTCCCGTCCTGGCTCTTGCTTTGCTGGTCGGCCTCGGGCTCGGCGGCGGTCGTGCTCTTGCCCAGCGTCCCGGCATCGGGCGTGTCCGCGATGGCCTTGGCCTCGCCGGTCTCGGCGTCCTTGTCGGTCGCCGGAGCGTCGGCTTCCTCCGACACCGGCTCGGCGACCTCTGTCTCGACCGCCTGCGCACCGGTCAGTGACTCCGGCGGCTCAGCGTCGGTCGGCTCAGCGTCGGTCGGGTCGGTCTCAGCCGGCTTCGCCTCGGCCGCCTTTACCTCGGCTGACTTTGCCTCAGCCGTCTCTGCCTCGGCCGACGTTTTCTCGGTGGTCGTCGCTTTTGTCTCGACGGGGGTCGCCTCGACCTCGACCGGTGCGGACGTGGCTGTGGCTGCCTCCGTCGTCGCCTTTGCCTGCGCGGGGCCCGCCTTGGTGGGCTTTGCATTGGCGGGGTTTGCCTTGGTGGGGGCCTTCCTCGACTTTTGCGCACCCTTCTTGGGCGCGTCGACGACCGTGGTGGCGTCGGCGGGCGAGCCGACGACCCCCGCTGCGTCGGTCGCCGGACCACTGACGACCCTGGTGGCATCGGCCGCCGGGCCGCTGACGACCCTGGTGGCGTCGGCCGGGGGGCCGCCGACAACGGTGGTGGCGTCGGCGGGTGCGGTGTCGATGCGGCCGACCAGGGCAGTCGCGTCGGCCAGCGACTGCTCGTGTTCGGGGGCGGCCTGGCGGCGGCGGTTGGCGGCGACGTCAGCCGCCGTCAGACCGCCGGCCTCGCCACGGCTGGTACCGAAAAGCTTTGCCGTCCGGTCGTCGCGGACCGGCGGCGTATCGACCCGCGTGGCGTCGAGACGCGGAGCGTCGACCTTGGGGCCGTCGACTCGCGTCGGCGTCTCGGCCGGGCCGACCTGTGCCTTCCCCGGGATATAGACCGGCGGCCGGCCACCGCCGGCCGCCGGGCGGCCACCCGACACGGGCGGACGGCCCGGCGGGTCGACCGGCCGCGCGGGCACCACCGGCGGGCGCGGACCCGGAACCACCGGGGTGGAGCCGGTCGGCGCCATCAAGCCGCTCGGCCGGTCGCGGCCAGCGCCGGGGCGGCGCATGGTCGGGCTCATCGGGAAGGCCAGCTTGGAGCGGCGGCCGGCGGCGCGGTTGAGCAGGCGCTCGGCCTCCTCCGCGTTGATCCGGTGCGTCGGGTCCTTGCGGAGCAGGCCGTTGAGCACCGGCTTGAGCGGGCCGGCGTTGCGCGCCGGGGGCGGATTTTCGGTGGCCAGGGCCGCGAGGGTGGCGATCGCGGAGGGGCGGGCGAACGGCGAGGTGCCCTCCACCGCGGCGTAGAGGGTGGCGCCCAGCGACCAGAGGTCGGCGGCGGGGCCGGCCGTGCCGTCGCGAGCACGCTCCGGCGCGATGTACGCCGGGGAGCCGAGCACCAGACCCGTACGTGTGACGTTGGGGTCGCCCGGCACGGTGGCCAGGCCGAAGTCGGTGAGCACCACCCGGCCGTCGGCGCCGAGCAGCACGTTGCCCGGCTTGACATCGCGGTGCACCACCCCGGCGCGGTGCGCGGCGCGCAGGGCGCCCAGCACGCCGAGCCCGATCTCGGCCGCGCGCACCGGGCTGAACGGGCCGTCGGCGGCCAGCGTGTCCTGCAGCGAGCGGGACGGAACGTACTCCATGACGATCCACGGGTCGGCGTCCGTACGCAGAACGTCGAAAACGCGGACCACGTTGATGTTGTTGAGCCGCGCGATCGCGCGCGCCTCGCGCAGCGAGCGCTCGCGCATCTCCTGCCGCTCGCCCGGCGTCAGCCCGGGCGGCGGAACCAGCTCCTTGATGGCGACATCGCGGTGCAGGACGACATCGGTCGCCCGCCAGACGCGACCCATCCCGCCCTGACCGAGCGGCGCGACGAGCCGGTAACGGTCAGCGACAACGGCTGGGGGAGAAGAAGACATCACGCAGAAAATACCCGGTCATGTCCAGCCACAGCGAATCGATCAGCCGAGTGTGGGATTCGTGTCACCGGACCACCCCACCAAGGTCGTAAGCTTGGTCGATGGATGCGGAACCCCTGGTCAGCGTCGTGCGCGGCACTCCAACCGATCAAGAGCTGGCCGCTCTGGCCGCGATCTTCGCGATCCGATCCACGGCGATGGATGCGACGTCCCGGCCGGCCGCGCGCTCCGCGTGGACAATGTCCGCGCGTCCGTCCATGGGCCCCCTTTCCTGGCGCCACTCCGCCCTCCCCCGGTAAATCATCGAGCATCGATCGATTTCGGATGGGTTTCGACTGTCCACAGGCGGCGAGGTGGGCTCCCCGTCGCTGGCGGTGACCCACTACGCTCACCTATGCGTCGCCGGTGTCCGGCGTTCGAGAGCTGGATTCAGTACGGGGAGGGCAACAAGTGATTCCAGAGGAGGACCGCGGCCCCGCTTGGCTGCGCGACTACGGGTATGCGGACTTCAGCCAGATCGAGGCCGACATCCAGGCGATGGAGCAGTTCGCCACGAAGTTGTCCGCGAACGTGAAGGACAGCTACGCCCCGCACCTCTCGCCCGTCACCGACGCGATGTCGACGAAGCTCCCCGACCCGCCCAGCGAGTTCATCGAGCTGCTCACGTTCCTCTTCGTCCACCACGAGGCGGCCGACGTCGCCCACCAGAACGTGTACAACTACGCGAACGGGACGCAGGGCTTCGCGACCGCCGCCGAGGACATCAGCAAGACATACAGCGGCTCCGACGCCTTCGCCCACGCGAAGGTGCGCGATGTGGACAAGGCATTCGAACAGGTCGGCATCCCGTCCGACCAGACCGGTGAGGGGGCGGCCTGATGCTGGACGCAGGTGGCGGTGGCGGCGGCACCCCGTGGGAGTCGATGACGCTCGAAAAGATGCAGGAGCTCATCCAGAATCCCAACACCGACGCCCAGTGGGATCTGGTCAGCGGCTGGCAGAAATCGGCCGAGCTGCTGAGCTCGCACCGTTACCAGGTGCAGGAGTATCGCGACAACCTCGCGGCGGCCTGGCCCCCCGAGCGCAGCGCGGCCTCGGCGGCGTACCTGGCCCGGCTCGACGAGCTCATCAAGAACCTCACCGACACGTACGAGGCGTCGCTCACCAACCACGACGCCTTCTCCGCGGCCACCGGGTCGATCTACCAGGCCCAGGTCAAGATGAACAAGATCTACGCGGAGTACCAGAGCAACAAGACGGCGCTGGACACCTACAACGCCAAGAAGCAGGCCGCGCAGAACAGCAGCACTCCGACCCCAAGCCCCAGCCCGAGCGGCGACGAGTCCCCGGTCGCACCGGGCCGCCAGGAGGAGTTGCGCCGCCAGGCAGCGACCTTGCTCAGCAGCGTAAGCACCGACTTGGCCCAGGCCCAGTCCAGAATCGTCACGCCACCGCGCTATACCAAGCTGGAAGTCCGCGACGAGAACAAGACCGTCAAAGACGGAGACACCTACACCCCTCCCCCGATCCCGCCGATTACACCGAGCTACCCAGACAACGGTGGCATTTCTACAAGACCGGCGAACGCCACTGGGACCTTCGCGACATCCACGCCGACGACGCTTCCCCCGCCGGTTAACCCGCCAAGCGTCGGAACGGTGCAACCGGGGCTCGTCCTGGGCGGGGCCCAGCCCACGCTGCCCACGCCGACCGCACCGGGCATCAGCCCGATTACTCCGACACTTCCTGGCGGCACCGGCCCGCTGCCCAACCCAGGCCTGCTTCCGCCGACCCCGGGCGTGTTGCCGGGCGGCACCTCACCCCTGACACCAACCACGCCCGGCCTCGGACGTGGCGGCGGAGTACCGCGTGAGGGGCTCCTGCGGCCGGGCGGAAGCCTGCCCGAGGGCGGGCTGCGCGCGATGGCGCCCAACGGGGTGATCGGCGGAATGCCAGTCGGCGGCACGCCGGCCCGCGGCGCCTCGGGCATCGGCCTGGGCCAGCCGGGTGCCGGTCGTGTCGGTGCGCGCATCAACCCGGTCGGTGGCGTGATCGGCGAGGGCGGAGGCGCCACTGGACCGCGCCGCGGCGCTGTGGGCGGCATGTCCGCCGCCGCTGAGCACCCCGCGAACGCCGGCATGTACGGACAGGGTGCGGCTGGTCGACGGTCCGGCCGCCGAGACCAGGCGGAGAGCGCAAGCTGGGACCCGGACAACCCGTGGGAGACCGCTGAGGGCGTCGACCCCGTGGTGTCGCCGGCACCCGTGCAGCGTGTCGACCCGGGGCCGGCCATCGGGCTCGGCTGACAAATGCGTTTTCGATTCATCGCGGCCGCAGGCGCTCTTACGCTTGCGGCCGCCCTCGCACTTCCGGAGACTCCCGCCTATGCGGACGGAATCCGCAACGATCAGTGGCATCTGAAAAGTCTGGATATAGCGCAGGCCCAGGCCATCAGCAAGGGATCCGGCGTAACAGTTGCCGTTTTGGACACTGGCGTATACCCCCATCCCGATCTCGCGCGGAACCTCCTAGCCGGAGTCGATCTTCAGCCTGGCGGCAAAGGGGACGGGCGCGCGGATGCCGTCGGCCACGGAACTAATGTGGCGGCATTGATCGCCGCCCACGGAAAGAGCGGCGGCAACGGAGTTCTTGGGCTCGCTCCTGCCGCCAAGATACTTCCCGTAAAAGTCACCGACAAGATAAGCGACGTGTCCCTGGACGGAGCGATCAAGGGTGTTAGCTGGGCGGCGGCTCACGGCGCGAAGGTAATCAACTTCTCCGCGGTGACCGGGCCATCGGGCGATCTGATCGACGCAGTCGATACTGCGATCGACGATGACGTCGTTGTGGTGGCCGCCGTGGGAAACACCAGCAAGGACGCCATCATCGGGTATCCGGCAGCGATCGATGGCGTTCTGGCCGTCGGGGCAGTCGACAAAAACGGAAAGCACTCATCGGGCTCAGTCGTCGACAAAAAGGTTGACATCTGCGCCCCCGGCGTCGACATCACTACTGCCGAGCCCAAGAACCGATATGCCGAGGCTGACGGGACATCCTTGTCGACGGCCATCGTCTCGGGAGCTGTCGCGCTTGTGCGGGCGAAGTTTCCCGACTTGTCGGGGCCTGAAATTGTTCACCGCCTGGAGGCCACGGCAGACGACATCGGTCCACCCGGGCGCGACGACGAATGTGGCTACGGCAAGCTGAACGTCATCAAGGCGTTGACCGCCGATGTGGCTCCGCTGGGAAGCGGTGCCGCGTCCGCCGCCCCGAAGGGAAGCGCCACCTGGAATGGCAACGACGGATATATCGATCCGGCCGCTACCACTGCTGCGGCGCCGGACGCCAGCGACGCCGAACCGGCGTCGAGTAGCACTCCGTTGATTCTTGGGGTGCTTGCCGGGCTGGTCGTGGCGGGCGGCTTGATCGGGTTTCTGGTGGTGCGGCGGCGGCGGAACTTCTGAGACTCTGGGCGGAAACGCGGGGGTCTGTCCGCCTTCCGCGCGGTTCCGGCTTGTAGCCTCTTGGGCGTGGGAAACGACGTGGACTACCGCCTTGTCCTTGCTTCGGCCAGTCCCGCGCGGCGGGCTCTGCTCAGCGCCGCGGGGATCGAGGCCGAAGTGATGGTCAGCGGCGTGGATGAGTCCGTCGTCGCGGCCGGCGACGCCTATGAGCTCAGCCTCGCGCTGGCCCGGATGAAGGCGCGCGCCGTCGCGGCCGAGCTGCCGGCCGATCCGGGGATTCTGGTGCTCGGGTGTGATTCGGTGCTGGCCTTCGAGGGGGAGATCTTCGGGAAGCCGGCGAACGCCGAGGAGGCCGCCAAGCGGTGGCAGGTGATGCGCGGCCGCTCGGGCGTGCTGCACACCGGCCATCATGTCACCGGGCTGGTCAGCGGGCGGCAGGCCGAGGCCGTGGGCACGACCGTGGTGCACTTCGCCGACATCACCGACGAGGAGATCGCGGCCTACGTGGCGACCGACGAGCCGCTCAACGTGGCCGGGTCGTTCACGATCGATGGGCGCGGAGGAGCGTTCATCGACCGGATCGAGGGCGACCCGGGCAACGTCATCGGGCTGTCGCTGCCGCTCCTCCGCAAACTCCTCATCGAAATGGGCGTCTCGATCACCCAGCTGTGGCGGGCCTGAAACCAGGCGCCGAGGCCAACCGAGCGCCGAGGCCTCAGCGCACGCTCTTCGCGAACATCCGCGCCGCCCAGCCCACCGCCACGGCCGCCAGCGCCGCCATGATGAGCAGGCCCTGCCAGACGTCGGGCGAGCCCAGGTCGCCGCGGAACAGCGCCCGCGTGCCGTCCACCGCCCACGAGAACGGATTCCAGTCGGCGATGCCCTGCAGCCAGCCGGGGGCGAACGTCAGCGGCAGCAGGATCCCGGAGAGCAGCAGCACGGGCTGGGCCACCGTGTTCATCACCGGCGCCAGCGCGTCCTCGCTCTTCACCGCGAGCGCGACGCCGTAGCTGAGCGCCGAGGTCATCAGCGAGATCAGCGCGAGCATCAGGTAGGCCAGCAGCAGGTTGCCGAGGACCACCCGCAGGTCGAAGAGCAGCGCCAGCAGCGTGATGATCACCGCCTGGGCGATCAGCGAGACCACGTCGCGCAACGACCGGCCGAGCAGGAGGGCCAGGCGGCTGACGGGCGTCACCCGGGAGCGTTCGATCACCCCGGCGCGCAGCTCCGCGATCAGGCCGAACCCCTGGAAGAGGCCCCCGAAGATCGCGAGCAGAACCAGAAGACCGGGCACGAAGATCTCGTACGCCTCGGCGTTGGAGCGCACCTGGAGCGCGGGTTTCAGCAGCGGCGCGAACAGCAGCAGATACATCACCGGCTGGAAGACGCCCACGAAGATCCAGACCGGATTGCGCAGCAGCAGCTGCATCTGGCGCTGAAAGATCAGTGAGGTGTCACGCAGAAGCTTCATGAGTCAGCTCTCCCGCAGGGATCGGCCGGTCTTGGTCAGGAAGACGTCGTCGAGGCTGGGGCGGTGCAGCTCGATCGTGCCCAGCGGGACGTCGGCCGCGTCGAGGGCGCGCAGGATCTGCGGGATCGCGGTCGCCCCGTCGTCCACGTAGAGGCGCACGCTGTCGTCGTACGTCTCCATCTTGTAAGCCGCCAGGGCGGAAGCCGCGGCAGCGACCGCATCCACCGGCAGACCGACGCGAACCACGTCGCCGGAGATCTCGCGCTTGAGCGCGGCGGGCGTGCCGGAAGCGACGATCTCACCGTGGTCCATGATGGAGATGCGATCGCAGAGCGCGTCGGCCTCGTCGAGGTAGTGCGTGGTGATGAAAACCGTCATGCCCTCCGCACGCAGACGGCGGATCTCGTCCCACATGTGCGCGCGGCTCTGCGGGTCGAGACCGGTGGTCGGCTCGTCGAGAAAGACGACCTTGGGTTCGTGGATGATGCCGAGCGCGATGTCGACCCGGCGGCGCTGACCGCCGGAGTACGTCTTGCACTTGCGGTCGGCGTACTCGGTCAATTGGAAACCCTCGAGCACCTTCGCGGCACGGGCCTGGGCCGACGCCTTGCTCGCGCCGTAGAGGCGCGCCTGCAGCACCAGCTCCTCGCGCGCGGTGGAGTCGTCCCACGTGCTGCCGCCCTGGGCGACATATCCGATACGGCGGCGCACCTCGGCCGGATCACGCAGCAGGTCGGCGCCGGCGATCGTGGCGGTGCCGCCGTCCGGCTCGATCAGCGTGGCGAGCATCCGCAGCGTGGTGGTCTTGCCGGCCCCGTTCGGACCGAGGAACCCGAATATCTCCCCCTCGGACACGTCCAGATCAACGCCGCGTACGGCCTCGACGGTCTTTTTCTCGCGCCCCTGGCGCGACGAGAACGCCTTGCGCAACCCGCGAGTCTCTATCATGCGGGAAGCGTAGGTTATTCATCTCGGCCCCGGCCCCGGCCCCGGCACGGACCCTACTTCCGAGTAGAACTGTCGGTGCCTGCCATTAAGCTCAGACCGTGCGCAAGGTATTGATCGCCAACCGAGGCGAGATCGCCGTCCGGGTCATCCGGGCCTGCCAGGACGCGGGCCTCGCCAGCGTCGCCGTCTATGCCGACAGCGACCGGGAGGCCCCGCATGCCCGGCTGGCCGGCGAGGCGTACGCGTTGGGTGGCGACACCGCGGCCGAGAGCTACCTGCGCATTGACAAGCTGCTCGACGTCGCGGCGCGCAGCGGCGCCGACGCGGTGCACCCGGGCTATGGCTTCCTCTCCGAGAACGCCGAGTTCGCGCAGGCCGTGCTCGACGCCGGCCGCACCTGGATCGGTCCCACCCCGCAGGCGATCCGCGACCTGGGCGACAAGGTGACCGCCCGGCACATCGCCCAGCGGGCGGGAGCGCCGCTGGTGGCCGGCACCGCCGAGCCGGTGGCCGACGCGAGCGAGATCATCGCGTTCGCCGAGGAGCACGGGCTGCCCGTGGCGATCAAGGCGGCGTTCGGCGGCGGCGGCCGCGGGCTCAAGGTGGCCCGCACCCTCGATGAGATCCCAGCGCTGTTCGAGAGCGCGACCCGCGAGGCGGTGGCGGCCTTCGGGCGCGGCGAGTGCTTCGTCGAGCGCTATCTGGATCGTCCCCGCCACGTGGAGGCGCAGGTCCTGGCCGACACGCACGGCAACGTCATCGTGGTCGGCACCCGCGACTGCTCCCTCCAGCGCCGCCACCAGAAGCTGGTCGAGGAGGCGCCGGCGCCGTTCCTCACCGACGCCCAGCGCGCCGAGATCCACTCGAGCGCCAAGGCGATCTGCCGCGAGGCGGGGTACCACGGCGCCGGCACCGTCGAATACCTGGTGGGCCAGGACGGCACCATCTCGTTCCTCGAGGTCAACACCCGCCTGCAGGTCGAGCACCCGGTGAGCGAGGAGACGGCCGGTCTCGACCTGGTGCGCGAGCAGTTCCGCATCGCCGACGGTTCTCCGCTGGCGCTGACCGACGATCCGGCGCCGCGCGGGCACGCGATCGAGTTCCGCCTCAACGGCGAGGATCCGGGCCGGGGCTTCCTGCCGGCGCCGGGCACGGTCACCGCGCTGGCCTGGCCGCTCGGCCCCGGCGTGCGGGTCGACGCGGGCGTCGAGGCGGGCAGCGTGATCGGCGGCAACTTCGACTCGCTGCTGGCCAAGATCATCATCGTGGGCGCGACCCGCGAGGAGGCACTCGAGCGGGCCCGCCGAGCTCTCGACGAGACGGTCGTCGAGGGCATCGCGACGGTGCTGCCCTTCCACCGGGCCGTGGTGCGCGACCCGGCGTTCACGAGCTCGCCGTTCACCGTCCACACGCGGTGGATCGAGACCGAGTGGGCCGGCGGGGTGCCGGCGTTCAGCGCGCCGTCCGCCGCCGCGGGCGCGCCGGGCGAGCGCGAGACCGTCGTGGTCGAGGTGGGCGGAAAGCGGCTGGAGGTGAGCCTTCCGGCAAGCCTTTTCACGCGTACGGGCGGGGCCGCACCGGCACGTCCGGCCGCGCGCCGGTCCGGTGGCGGCGCGGCGGCGGCCGCCGCGGGCGGGGCGGCCGCCCTGACCGCGCCGATGCAGGGCACGATCGTGAAGGTCGCGGTCTCCGACGGCGACCAGGTGCAGGAGGGCGACACGATCGTGGTGGTCGAGGCGATGAAGATGGAACAGCCGTTGCAGGCCCACCGATCGGGCACGGTCGCGGGGTTGTCGGCCGAGGTCGGCGCGACGGTGACGGCCGGCACGGTGATCTGCACGATCGACTGAGGCGACGCGCGCAGACGCGGCTGCCACCGCGAAGGGGGCGGGCCGTCGGTACGGGACCTACCGACGGCCCGCGGCCGGCACGCCGAGAACGGGGGACCCGGCGTCTCCGGCAAATCAAACGGTACGCCCGCCAGAGGCGAGCAAAAAACCGGTGCCACGCCTAGGGTGAAATGGCCGGAGATAACCGGCGGAACCGCGCCGGAACGATCGTGATGACACCGTGTCGGGCATCACCGTGGGCGCGGCCTGATCAGGGCGCATGCTGTAACACAGCACATTCTCAGGTACGCCCGTCAAGAATGTGGCGAGCCCTGAAGGCGTGAGGTGGCCGAAGCGATGACCGAATTGTTGACCATGATGGCCACACCCGTGTGGGCCTACTTGGCGCTGTTCGGCTTCCTGACGGTCGACGCGATGATCCCGGTCGTTCCGATCCAGGCGATCATGATCACATCCGGGGCGCTCACTGTCTACGGCAATCTCGATCTCCCCGTGGTGATCGCGATCGGCGCGGCCGGCATGCTGGCGGGCGACTCCATCGCCTACTTCCTGGGCCGCTCGACCGGCCAGGTCGGCCGCGGCTGGCTCGCGTCGCTGCGGGCCCGCTGCGCCCCGAAACACGACGACGACCACCCCCGCGAGCAGTCCCGGACCCGCAAGGCCGCGGTCCGCTTCACCCGCGGGCTGCGCCGGCCGGGCCCCCTGGTGCTGCTGCTCTGCCGATTCGTGCCCGGCGGCCGGATGGCCGCCGGTTTCCACGCCGGTCGCACGGGCTATCCGCTCAAGCTGTTCGCCCTCTACGACGGGGCCGCCGCGCTCTGCTGGGCCAGCTACGGCGGCCTGGTCGGTCACGTCGGCGGCACGGCCGTCACCCAGTCGGCGTGGCGACTGTTCTCGATCGCCGCCACCGCCGCGGTCGTCTTCGGCACCGCCGGCTGGATCCTCGCCCTCTTCGGCGGCAAGAAGGAGGCCGACGCCGAGCAGGCCGTCGACCGGGCCGCCGTGGCGGCGGCGGCCGAGGCCGACGTCATTGCCGCTCGTGCTGCATCAGCTGACGGGCTGCTTCCGCGATCGACCCCGACAACGACGGGTAGATAGTGATCGTGTGGGCCAGCTGGTCCACCGTCAGGTTGTTCTCGATCGCCATGGTGATCGGCAGGATCAGCTCGCTCGCCTTGGGCGCCACCACCACGCCGCCGATGATCTGACCGGTGGCCGGTCGGCAGAACAGCTTTACGAAGCCGTCGTGCAGGTCGGTCATCTTGGCCCGGGCGTTGCCGGTCAGCGGCAGCATCACCTGCCGGGCCGGGGTGCGGCCGGAGTCCACCTCGTTCTGCGAGACGCCGACCGTGGCCAGCTCGGGGTCGGTGAACACGTTCGCCGAGACCGTGCGCAGCCGCAGCGGGGCCACCGCCTCGCCCATGGCGTGCCAGATCGCGATGCGCCCCTGCATGGCCGCCACGCTGGCCAGCGGCAGCACGCCGGTGCAGTCGCCGGCGCCGTAGATGCCGGGCACGTTTGTGCGCGAGACGCGGTCGACGGTCAGGTACCCGCCGGGGCCCACGTCGACGCCGTACTCCCGCAGGCCCAGCCGTTCGGTGTTCGGGATCGCGCCGACCGCCATGAGCGCGTGCGAGCCCTCGACCGTACGGCCGTCGGAGAGCGTGACCAGCACGCCGTCGCCGGTGTTGACCACCGACTCGGCCCGCGACTGGTTGAGGATGGTCATGCCACGCTCGCGGAACACCCGCTCGATCGCCATGGCCGCGTCGGCGTCCTCGTGCGGCATGACCCGCTCGCGGCTGGAGACCAGCGTGACCTTGGTGCCCATCGCCAGGTAGGCGCTGGCGAACTCGGCGCCGGTCACGCCGGAGCCGACCACGATCAGATGCTCGGGCAGCTCGGTGAGGTCGTACACCTGCCGCCAGTCGAGGATGCGCTCGCCGTCCGGCCGGGCGGTGGGCAGCACCCGCGGGGTCGCGCCGGTGGCCAGCAGCACCGTCGACGCCTCGATCGAGTACATCTCGCCCTCCTCGGGCATGACCAGCACCTGGTGGGTGTGGCCGAGGGTGTCCTCGCCGAGCAGCGCCCGGCCCTGAATGACCTCGACGCCCGCCTTGACCAGCTTGGCCTGGATGTCACTCGACTGGGCCAGGGCGAGCTTCTTGACCCGGCTGTTCACCGCCACCGCGTTGACGGACACCCCGTCGAGGCCGGCCGAGCGGATGCCGAACCGCTCGTTGTGCCGATACCCGGTCATAACCTCGGAGCTGGCGATGAACGTCTTCGACGGAACGCAGTCGGTCAGCACGCAGGCGCCACCCGGGCCGTCGGCCTCGACGAGCGTCACCTCCGCGTCCAGCTGGGCGGCGACCAGGGCAGCCTCATACCCGCCCGGACCCCCACCGATGATCACGATCCGACTCACGACGTTCCCCTCCGTAACAGCCAACTGTGCCGACACGCACCACTTGTATTCTCCACGACCGCCGTATCCGGCTATCGTCATCGCCGTGCGTCATTACGCCGCGTATGGCTCAAACCTGGACCCGGCCCGCATGCGGGCCTACTGTCCGCACTCGCCCATGGTCGGCGTGGGGTGGATAGAAGGCTGGCGCCTGACCTTCGCCGGTGAGGCGGAAATGGGCTGGGAGGGGGCCGTGACCACGATCGTCGAGTCACCCGGCGACCGGGTCTTCGTGTCGCTCTACGACGTGCATCCGTGGGACGCGGCACAGCTCGACGAGGTCGAGGGGGTGACCGCGGGGGCGTACCAGAAGCTCACCGTGCGTGTATCAACCCTCGAGGGCGAGTTCAGCGCGTGGGTCTACGTCTACGACGGGTATGAGGGCGGCCTGCCCACCGCCTGGTATCTCTCCGAGATCGCCAACGCGGCCGAGAAGGCCGGCGCGCCCGACGACTACGTCGAGGACCTCCGCCACCGCCCCAGCGCCACCTCCTCGCCGGAGGTCTGAGTCCGCGAGCCGCCGGAAGCCCGAGTCGGCGAGCCGCCGGCGTCGCTGGCGAGGTGCTGGGACGAGGTCTGTTCCGTGGTCTGAGCTGGGTGTGCGCGACGCTTTGCTCTGCTTACCAGCGGATGATCTCTTTTTTGGACATGCCTTCTTTGGTGCGTCGTTGCATGTATTCGCGGGTGCGGGGTCCCAGCGCAGGCGGGATAGCACGACGTGGTAGAGCGCGGCGTTGGCTTGCCGGTCGCCGCCGTGGTTGAGGCGGTGTCGGGTGGTTTTGCCGGAGCTGGCGGGGATCGGGGCGACGCCGCAGAGCATGGCGAACGCGGCTTCGCGGGTGAGCCGGTCGTGGTTCTCGCCGGCGGTGACCAGGAGCTGCCCGGTGGTGTCGGCGCCGACGCCGTTGGCCTCGAGCAGGTCGGGGTTGATCGCGGCGATCAACGGCTGGAGTAGGTCGTCGAGTTCGGTGATCTCGGTGGACAGGTGCTGGTGGCGGCGGGCCAGCGACCGC